>JAYTNC010000001.1:0-7407 GCA_043748515.1 Gemmatimonadota bacterium
GTGCTCGTCCGCAGGCGCTCGTCGCGGTCGCGGGGCTCGAGGTCGAGTTGCTCCACCAACTCAACACCGAGACCATGACGCTTCCCGCGCTCGCGCTGGGCGCCGGTGTGCACCTGCCCGTGGGCGCGCTGGCGCCGTCACGCGCGATCCCGACGGTGCGCGCGCTCATGACGCGCACGCTCGGCTGGGGCCGCGTGCATCTCAACGGCAACTACTCGCCCGGCGACGACCTCGACATCGCCGATCCCGGCGCGGCCGACGCGACGCGCTGGCAGGCGGGGCTCGCGATCGATCGACCGCACGTTCGTGCTCCGCTCGCTGCTGGTCAGCGCCGAGGTGGTCGCGCAGTCGCCGCTGATCGCCGACGGGCTCACCGAGTGGCGCACCGCGATCGGCCTGAGGCAGCAACTCTCGCCGCGGCTGGCGATGGATGCCGGCATCGGCCGGCGCATCTCCGGGGGCGAAGCCGGCTGGACCTTCACGATGGGCGCGGCCTACGCCTTCGCCCCGCCGGGGATGCCCGGATTCAACCGAGGTGCCCGATGAACGCGCGCACGATGAATGCCCGCACGCTGATCCTCGCTGGAACCGCGCTCGCGGCGGCGCTCTCGACGCCCGCGCGCGAGGCGCGCGCGCAGTGGACCACGGTCTACGAGCAGTTCTACCTGCCGGCCGACCACGACTTCGTGTTCCGCACCAACTATCCGGCGGCGGACCGGCTCTTCAACGCGTTCGACTACGGACACGCGATCCTCTACGAGAAGCTCTGGACGCGGCCGGCCGACGCGAAGCAGCTGCTCGAGGAGCAGGAGTACCGCTTCCTCACGACGCAGTTGCTGAACCGCCCGCCGCGACTGCCGCTCGTGGAGGACGCGGTCGAGCCGATGTACTCGCGCCTCGCCCCAGAGGCGAAGATGATGTTCGAGTGGGCGCACATCCTGCATCGCCAGGTCTACGACGTGCTCGCCGACGAACGCCTCGACGAGGCGGCGAAGGACCGGGAGCTGAAGCGGTTGCTGACGTACTATTTGTCGCGCCAGTCGCTCGCGTTCAGCATGAAGCCGAGGAACATGTCGTTGATGCAGGAGCAGCCGTACTCGCTCGCGTTCCGCGAGGGGTTCCCGAAGTTCAACGGGCTCATCTGGACGTATCAACGGCTGCAGGTGGGGTTGTACGAGCCGCTCATCGTCGGGCGTGCGGTGGAGGAACGGCCGGCCGGCGTCGCGGCGACGGTCGCGCGCTTCCGGCAGATGCTGCCCGGTGCGCCCGATCGCTTCCCGGTGGTCATGCCCATGACCGCGCTTCCCACGCCGTCACTCGCGCGCGGGTACGTGATGCGGCATGACAAGTACGGGAACATGATCGGAGCGCATGACCACCACGAATAGCACGCCTGGTCGTCACGTCGGGGAATCCCTGAGACTAAATGGGGACGCTCCTTATGGAAGGGACATTTCCCCACCCCTAGCCTTCCCGACATGAGCGACGACCTCATTCGCGTGATTCTCGCAGACGACCATGCCGTCGTCCGTGCCGGGCTGAAAGCAGTCCTGGGTGCGGCGAAGGACATGTTGGTGGTCGGCGAGGCTTCCAGTGGCCCCGAGGCGGTGGCACTGGCGGAACGCTTGACGCCTGATGTGGTGATCATGGACCTCTCGATCGGAGAGGTGGACGGTGGACAAGCGACGAAGATGCTGATCGAAAAGGGCATCCCCTCGCGCGTGCTCATCATGACCATGCATCCCGAAGAGGACTATCTCGTCCCGATGCTCGAAGCCGGAGCGTCCGGGTTCCTTCCGAAGACGGCCGCCGATCGCGACCTGCTCGAGGCGGTCCGCACGGTCGCGCGTGGCGACGTGTACGTGCGCGCCGAGGCGGCGCGGATCCTCGCCAAGGGGTACCAGCGCAAGGACCCGATGCACGAGGACCGGGCGCGGTACGAGCGGCTCACCGAGCGCGAGCGCGACGTGCTCCGCCTGACGGCGCAGGGGTACTCGGCGCCGGAGATCGGGGAGCGACTCTTCATCTCGCCGAAGACGGTCGACACGTACAAGCAGCGGATACAGGACAAGCTCGGGCTCTCACACCGGCACGAGTACGTCCAATTCGCGCTCCGGCTGGGGCTGTTGCACGCGTAAACGGGCATGGGATGCAGGTCGAAGGATGAAGATGAAAGGGGTGCGGGGGTGACCTTCGGGCGCCACCGCACCATTTTTGTCCCATGCTGACGACCTCCGCCAAAGTACGCCTGACCGTCGGGGCGGGCACGTTCGTGCTCCTCCTCGTGGGCGGCGTGGCACTCAGCGCGACGCAACACGCGGCCGAGTCGGCGGGCAGTCCCTCAGAGCTGAGGGTGGTGCAGGGACTGCTCGGCGTGATGTTGCTCCTCGCGATCGTGCTCGCCTGGTTCGCGTACGCCTCGCTGCAGGACGACCTGGTGCGCCGCGCCGGCGTGGAGTCGGCGCTGCGCGCGTCGGAGGCGAAGTTCGCGGGGATCCTCGAGATCGCCGCCGACTCGATCATCTCGGTCGACGACGAGCAGCGGATCCTGCACTTCAACCGCGGCGCCGAGCTCGCGTTCGGGTATGCCGCGTCCGAGCTGCTCGGCGAGCCCCTCTCGTGCCTGTTGCCCGAGCGGTACCAGCACTCGCACGGCGCGCATGTGCGATCGTTCGGGCAATCGCCGGAATCGTCTCGACAAATGGGCGCACGGCGCGAGATCTTCGGCCGCCGCCGCGACGGATCGGAGTTCCCGGCGGAGGCGTCGATCTCGAAGCTCACGCAGGTGAACGGCGCGCGCGTGTACACGGTCCTCCTGCGCGACATCACCGAGCGGCAGCGGCAGGACGACGGACAACGCCGCCTCGCGGCCGCCGTCGCGATGCTCGGCGAGACGCTCGAGGTGGACGCGACCGAGCGCTCGATCGCGCAGTTGCCGCTCCCGTGGCTCGGGGACGGCGCGTTGCTCGACGTGCTGACGGGAACGCAGCAACTGCGCCGCGTCGCGTCGGAGACCGGCGATGCCGCGCTCGATGCGGCGCTCCACGCGGTCGCTTCGCACGCGATCGATCTCGACTCCCCGTCGCGCGTGGTGGACGTTCTGCGCCGCGGGCGCACGGATCTCGTCCCGGTCGTGACCGACGAGTGGCTCGAGGCGCACACCGCCGACCCGGCGGAGTTCGAGCGGATGCGCGCGCTGGGGATGGGATCGGTGATCCTGTTGCCGCTCGTCGCGCGCGAACATGTGCTCGGTGTGCTCCAGATCTTCCGCGTGCAGGGCCATCCGGCGTTCACCGAACGGGATCGCGCGATCGCCGAGGAGTTGACGCTGCGCGCGGCCTTCGCGCTCGACAACTCGCGGCTTTACGCGACCGCACGCCAGGCGACGCATGCCCGTGACCACGCGCTCGGCGTCGTCTCGCACGACCTCCGGAACCCCATCTCGGCGATCGGCATGAGCGCGCGCGCGCTGCTCGCGTCGATCGCACCGGAGGACGCGGAGCGGCGAGCGCTGGTCTCGAACATCATGGAGAGTCAGGACCTGACGCAGCGGATGATCCGCGACCTGCTCGACGTGGCGAGCATCGAAGTGGGGCGACTGCGCGTGGAGCGGCGGACCGAGCCGTTGGCGCCGATCCTCGAGAGCGCGGTCGCGCTGTTCGCGCGAGAGGCGGCGGATCGTTCGGTGGCACTCGTGCTCGAGATGGAGTCGGCGTTGCCCGACGTGAGCGGCGACGTGGGCCGGCTGGTGCAGGTGCTCTCGAACCTCGTGGCGAACGCACTCCGGTTCACCGAGCGCGGCGGGAGCGTGACGGTGCGGGCGCGTCGCGCTCGGGAGGACGAGGTGGAGGTCTCGGTCGAGGACACCGGGAGCGGGATCCCGGCGGCGAACCTGCCGGTGATCTTCGAGCGCTACTGGACCGTGCGCGGCAACGCGCCGAAGGGCGGCACCGGGCTGGGGCTCGCGATCGCGCGCAGCATCGTCGAGGCGCACGGCGGCCGGATCTGGGCGGAGTCGGAACTCGGCAAGGGGAGCACGTTCCGGTTCACCCTGCGCACTACCGGCTGAGCACTTCGCGGTAGGAGGCGTCGAGCCGGTCAAGTTCGCGCTCCCAGGACCGTGATTCCGCCGTCGCGCGTGCGCCGGTGCGCAGGCGGGCGAGCAGCGCCGGGTGCTCGACGAGCCGCCGCATCGCGGCGGCGCAGGCCGTGGCGTCACCCGCGGGGAAGGCCAGTCCGTTCGTGCCGTCGACGAGGTGATCGGCGACGCCGCCGGCCGGCGTCGCGATGACCGGCGTGCCGGACGACATCGCCTCGAGCACGACGAGCCCGAGCGTCTCGCTCGTGGACGCGAAGAGGAAGGCGTCGGCGCTCGCGTAGAGCAGCGGCAGGACCGTCTCGCGGTCGAGGGTCCCGAGGAAGGTGACGGAGCCGCTCGCGCGTTCGCGAAGCGCGGGAAGGCTGGGCCCCGTGCCCGCGATGATGAGGCGCACGCGACCCGGAGGAAGGCTCCGCTCGAGTTGGGCGAACGCGTCGATCAGGCACTCGCTGTTCTTCTCGGGTGCGAGCCGGCTCACGTGCACGAAGGTGAAGACGCCGGCGTCGTGGACTCCGTCGCGTGCCGCGAGCGAGCGCTTGCTCGGATGGAACTGCTGAACGTCGACGCCGCGGCCCCAGACCTCGACGTTGGCGACACCGAGCCGCGCGAGGTCGGCCTTGGCCGGCGCCGAGGGCGTGAAGGTGCGCGCGGCCGACGCATGGAAGGCTGCGATGTTGCGCGCGATCGGCGCACGCAACCAGGGCACGCCGTAGGCGTCGGCGTAGCGCGCGAAGTCGGTGTGATACGATGTGCACCAGGGCACCCCGATGCGCCGTGCGGCGCGCCGGCCGAGGCGTCCGACGACGAACTCGGTCGCGCAGTGCACGAGGTCGGGCTTGAAGCGATCCACGAGATCGCACGCGGTGCCCCAAGCGGGCGCGGCGAGCCGGATCTCCTTGTAGACGGGGGCCGGCATCGAGGGGATGGTCGTCACGCGCGCGCCGCCATCGTCGAGTTTGAGGCCGTCGGTGTCGCTCGGATGGCGCGGTGCGAGCACCTCGCAGTCCCAGCCACGGGCGATCAGTCCCCGCACGGAGATGGCGGTCACGACGCTCACGCCGTTGACCTGCGGCGGATAGGTGTCGCTGCAGAAGAGGATGCGCATCGACGGAATCCTGCCGGCCCCTTGTCACCGATGCGTGACGATGGTGTCACGGCGCCGCCGCCCGATCGGCGATTCCGGACCTCCGCGCGTTACGGAGGCGCGACGAGACGGTCCGCGCCCCGGTACACGGCGCGCCGAGCTTCCTGTCCGATGACACGCCACTCTCCCTGCCTCCCGGAGGCTCCGTGCAGCGCGTGACCCCCATCCGCCGCGTGATCGTGATCGTGCTCGTGATCGTGCTCGACGGCCTTCGCCCCGACGCCATCCCGCGCTTCGGGCTGCACCACACTGCGGCGCTCGCGCGACGCGGCGCGAGCACGATGCACGGTCGCACGGTCGCACGGTCGCACGGTCGCACGGTCGCACGGTCGCACGGTCGCACGGTCGCACGGTCGCACGGTCGCACGGTCGAGCCGAGCGTGACGGCCGCCGCGATGGCCTCGTTGCTCACGGGCGCGACGCCGGAGCGTCACGGACTGCAGGACATGCGCTTCAGGATCCCGCGGTCGCGCGGCACGCTGCATCACCTGCCGCGACTGCTCGCCGAGCACGCGAACCCCACGTCGGCCTTCCTGGCGCGCATGCCGCTGTTGTTCAGCGGCATCGCGAACCGGATCGCCGCGCACGTGGGCGTGTCGCATGCGCGCTGCTCGGGCCGTGATGCCGCGGACATCCTCACGGCGGCGACCGCGACGATCCAGGAGCAGAAGCGCGGCCTGATCCTCCTGCACTGGCCCGACGGCGACGCGGCCGGGCACGCGCATGGGTGGATGTCGGAGAAGTACGCCGACGCGGTGAAGCGCATGGACGCCGAGGTCGGTCGGCTCGTGCAGATGCTGGACCTCGACGATCCGACGACGTTGCTGATCGCACTCGCCGACCATGGCGGCGGCGCGCGGGTGGACCATCACGACAGTGCGCACCCGCTCGACCGGACGATCCCGATCATGCTCGCCGGGGGCGCGGTGCGACGCGGCGATCTCGGAGCCGGGGCCTCGCTGCTCGACGTGCCGGCGACCGTCTGCTGGGCGCTCGGGATCCCGCAGCCGGAGAGCTTTGCGGGTCGTCCGCTCTCGCATGTGCTGTCGGGTGCGGCCGAGCCCGTGGCCGCACCGGTGGCCGCATGATCGCGCGGGTACCGCTGCTGCATCGCCTTGACGCCCGCGATCGCGCGCTGTTGGTGCGCTGGGTGATCGACGAGTTCGCGCCCGCGCGAACGGCGCGCGGTTGGCGGATGCTCACGCACGCGGGAGGGTCGCGCGCGACGATCGCCGCGGTGCTGGCGCCGTACTTCCTCGGCGGGCCGACGGTGCGTGCCGCGGCGTTCACGGGAGGGCTCGCGCTGCTGCTCTCGCACCTGCTCGTCCAGCTCGTGAAGCGCCGCGTGCTGCGCGCCCGTCCGATGCTGCGCGCGGAGTCGGCCGCGCACGTGGAGATCCCCGACCGGTTCTCGTTCCCGTCGGGTCATTCGTGCGGGGCCATGAGCGTCGCGTTCGCATACGCGCTCGCCATGCCGTCACTCGCGGTTCCACTCGTCCTCGCGTCCACGCTCGTCGGCTTCTCGCGCGTGCGGCTCGGCGTGCACTACCCGGGCGACGTCGTGGCTGGACAGGCGATCGCGCTCGTGACCGTGCTCGGACTCCGCGCGGCCGGGGCCTGACGGTGCACGACGGGCGCGGACTCCGGCTGGCTCTCTTCACCGACACCTTCACGTCGCAGGTGAACGGCGTATCGCGCACGCTCGAGCGGCTCGTGAGCGCACTGGAGCTCCGCGGCGCCGACGTGCTCGTGGAGACGGTGGCGGCACCGGGCGCCCCGAACGACGCGAGAGTGACGCGCGCGCCGAGCGTGCCATTCTGGGCGTATCCGCAGTTGCGTATCGCGGCGCCGTCGGCACGCGCGGCAGCGCTGCGACTCGCGCGCTGGCGTCCGACGCTCGTGCATGCGACGACGCCCTTCGGCGTGCGGCTCGCCGGACGACGGGCCGCGCACGCGCTCGGCCTGCCGCTGGTGACCTCATACCACACGGCCTTCTCGTCGTATCTGCAGCACTACGGTCTCTCCGCGCTCGACCGGATCGCGTGGCCGTACCTGCGCTGGTTCCACAACAGTGGCCGCCGCACGTTCGCGCCGTCGCGCGCGATGGCGCAGGAGCTCGAGGCGCGCGGGTTCGACGGCGTGCGGCTCTGGTCGCGCGGCGTGG
>JAYTNC010000002.1:0-4056 GCA_043748515.1 Gemmatimonadota bacterium
GTCGGCAGGATCGCCGCCGCCGCGATGAGCGTCCCGCCGCCGTCGAGGCGCCCATTCCGCCGCACGAACGCGCGCAGCGCGACCGGCAACTCGCGCCGCTGTTCGATCGCGACGCCGAGCTGTTCGCCCACCGACTGCGCGCTCGCTGGCCGGTGCGCGGGATCCTTCGCGAGGCAACGGTCCACGAGCGCAGCGAGCTTGCGCGGCACCACCACGCCGATCGAGGCGAGCGGAGGAGCCGCCTCGGTCACCTGTTTGGCGAGGACCTCCGTCACGCTCGCGCCCTCGAACGGCACGCGCCCGGAGAACGCATAGAAAGCCGTCGCACCAAGGCCGTAGAGATCACTGCGCGCGTCGAGGGGTGCGCCGAGCACCTGCTCTGGGCTCATGAACTCGGGCGTGCCAGCGATCCCGTCGGCCGAGGCGTCGGCGAACGCGGCCGCGATGCCGAAGTCGGCCACGAGCACGCGGCTGGTCGCGCCCTCGAGCAGGATGTTGTCGGGCTTCACGTCGCGGTGCACGAGTCCTTGCGCATGCGCGTAGGCGAGCGCCCAGGCCACCTCGCGCAGCACGCGCGTCCCCTCGGTGCTCGAGAGCGGACCGCGCGCGCCCACGCGCTGCGCGAGCGTCTCGCCGTCCACGAACGCCATCACATAGAAGACGAATCCCTCGCGGTCCTCGACCGAGTGGATCGGGATGATGTTCGGGTGCGAGAGCTTGGCCGCGAGACGCGCCTCGCGCAGGAACCGGTCGCGCAATGCCGGCTGCGCGGCGCGCTCGGGAGGCAGCAGCTTGATCGCGACCGAGCGGTCGAGGTGCACCTCGCGCGCGAGGTACACGATCCCCATCCCGCCGCGGCCGAGCTCGCGATCGAGCGAGTACCGGCCGGCGATCGCGTCCTGGAACTCGAGGAAGAGGGGGTCGGGGGAAGCGCTCATCCTACAGTATTGCGGATCACCGCCGCCCTGTCGATATCCTTGAGCGTCCGGGCGCCGGAGAGCGCCATCACCGTCTTGAGTTCGGCGCGCAGTAGCCGCAACACACGCTCCACTCCCGGCTGGCCGAAGGCGCCGAGCGCCCAGAGGTACGGCCGCCCGATCCCGACCGCATCGGCGCCGAGCGCGAGCGCCTTGAACACATCCGTGCCGCGACGGATGCCGCTGTCGAAGATCACCGGCACCTGCTTCCGCACAACGCGCGTGATCGCGGGCAGGCAATCGATCGCCCCGCGCCCTGATTCTGCTGCGCGCCCGCCGTGATTCGACACGACGATGCCGTCCGCACCGTGCGCGATGCAACGCTGCGCATCCTCGGCGGTCGTGATGCCCTTCACCACCAGCTTCAGCTTCGTCGATTTCTTGAGCCGCTCCACGAAGGCCCAGTCCATCCCCGGCGTGTTCCACGCGCCTTCCACGTCGAGCCCGTCGAACATCGGCTTGCGCGCGAAGGTGCGGTTGGGACTGCCCGACAGATCGGCGGTGTGGCACTGCGCGCAGTCGCGCCGGTCGCGCTTGATGAAGCGCGCGAGCGACAGACGATTCGACGACACCGGCAGGTCGGTCGTGAGCACCAGCACCGGCGACCCCGCCGCCTCGGCGCGCGCGATGAGGCGCTCGGTGATCTCCCACTTGGCCGTCGCGTAGAGTTGGTACCAGACCGGTTCCCCGCGCGCCGCGGCCACGTCCTCAACAGATGTCGTCGAGACGGTCGACAGCATCATGAGATGCTTCTGCGCCTTGGCGGCACGAGCGGTCGCGAGCTCACCGTCCTCGTGAAAGGCCTTCTGACTCCCCGTGGGCGCGATGATGATCGGCGAATCCATTCGTGCGTCGAGGATCGTCGTGCTCATGTCGATGCCGTCGACGCCAACGAGTCGCCGGTCGCGGATCTCCCAATGATCGAAGGCCGTGCGGTTGGCGCGCAGCGTCGCGTCGCCGTCCACGCCAGTGGCGATGTAGCCATAGTGCGCTGGCGCCATGAGGTCCTTCGCGGTCGCGCGCATGTCGAAGACGTCGAGCGCGTCGTCGGCCTGTGCGACGATCTCGCCGAGCTCCTGGTCGGGCTCGCCGAGGGTGCCCATCCCGCCCTCGGCTTCACGCTCCTCCTCGTCCTCGCCGTCGGCGCAGGCTGCAGAGCCGAGCGCCGCGAGCAGCGGGCTGGCGGCGAGGTACTTGAGCAGCGCGCGGCGGGTGTCTCGGTCGACGGTCATGGGCATTCCTGCGGTCAGGGGCATTCCTGCGGTCAGGGGCATTCCTGCGGTCGGCGCGCTCTCCGGGGCGTGGCGCGATGCGGGCCGAACATACGGCGGTATCTTATCCGCCACCACTCCGACCCCGTCCGCCATGACCTCGCTCCGCTTCCCCGCCGTCGCCCTCACGTTCGGCACGCTGCTGCTCGCCGCCTGCACCCCGCGCACCGGAGCGGGCACCGGCCCCGGCGCGCCGAGCGGCGCCTACGACATCGTGATCGAGAACGGCCGCGTGATCGACGGCACCGGCTCGGCGTGGTACTACGGCGACGTCGCACTCCGCGGCGACCGCATCGCGGCGATCGGGCCGCGCGGCGCCTTCAGAACTTCGCGCGCGACCTCACGCGTGGACGCGACCGGGCATGTGGTCGCGCCCGGCTTCATCGACATCCAGGCGCATTCGATCGGCCACTACATGACGGGCGACGGAAAGGCGATCTCGATGATCACGCAGGGGATCACCACGGCCGTCCACGGCGAGGGCTCTTCGCTCGGCCCGATGAACGCCAACCTGCTCGCCGCCGAGTCAGACACCGCGACGCGACGCGTGCTCTCGCAGTTCACCGGCCCGCACGGCTTCGCCAAGTGGCTCGAGTTCATGGTCGCGCGCGGCACGGCGCAGAACGTCGGCTCGTTCCTCGGCGACGGCACGTTGCGCGTCTACGTGAAGGGCGAGGCGCAGGGCGCGCTCAGCGCCGCCGAGCGCGACACCATGCGCGCGATGGTCGCGCGGTCCATGGAAGACGGCGCCTTCGGCATCGCGAGCGCGCTGATCTACCCGCCCAACACCTACGCCAGCACCGAGGAACTCGTCGAGGCCGCGAAGGCGATGGCGCCCTACGGCGGCGTCTACATCACGCACATGCGCAGCGAGGGCGACAAGTTCCTCGAGGCGATGGACGAGGCGCTGCGCATCGGGCGGGAGGGCGGCGTGCCGGTGGAGATCTTCCACCTGAAGGCGAGCGGTCCGCGCAACTGGCCCAAGATGCCGCGCGCGATCGCCAAGATCGACTCGGCGCGCGCCGCGGGGCAGGACGTGCAGGCGAACATGTACCTGTATCCGGCAGGCGGGAACTCGTTCTCGAGCTGCATCCCGCCCAAGTACTCCGAGGGCGGCCGCCTGATGGAGAATCTGAAGAATCCCACGCTCCGCGCGACGATGGTCGCCGAGATGCACGCGATGGACGCCGGCTACGAGAACCTCTGCGAGATCGCGACGCCGGCGAACGTGATGGTCGTCGGCTTCCGGAAGGAGGCCAACAAGCGCTTCGAGGGGAAGCGCCTGAGCGAGATCGCCGCCACGCTCGGGAAGGACTGGGCCGAGGTGATCATCGACCTCAACGTCGACGAGACGCTGGGACTCGGCGAACTGCTCTTCCTCATGAGCGAGGAGAACATCCGCCTGCAGCTGCAGCAGCCCTGGATGAAGTTCGGCACCGACGCGAGCTCGCAGGATCCCACGACCGCGCAGGGGATGACCCACCCGCGCGCCTACGGCAACTTCCCGCGCCTCTTCGGCCGCTACGTGCGCGAACAGCGCGTGATCCCGCTCGAGGACGCCGTGCGCAAGGCGAGCTCGGCCGTCGCGACGCGGCTGTCGCTCACCGACCGCGGCGTGATCAAGGTCGGGCTCAAGGCCGACGTGATCGTCTTCGATCCGAACACGATCACCGACCATGCGACGTTCGACCGTCCGCACCAGCTCTCGACCGGCGTGCGCGACGTGTTCGTGAACGGCGTGGCGGTGCTGCGGAACAACGCGCATACCGGGGCCAAGCCGGGTGTCGTGGTGCGCGGCCCTGGGTACC
>JAYTNC010000003.1:0-2944 GCA_043748515.1 Gemmatimonadota bacterium
GGGCTCGCGGCGCGCGGCGAGGCGGTCTACGGCGTCACGACGGGATTCGGCAAGCTCTCCGACATCGCGATCGCACCCGACCAGCTCGCTCAGCTGCAAGTGAATCTCGTGCGCAGCCATGCGGCCGGCGTGGGGCCGCGGCTGCCCGAACGCGAAGTGCGCGCGATGATGCTGCTCCGCGCGAACTGTCTCGCGAAGGGATTCAGCGGCGCGCGGCCCGAACTCCCCGAGCTCCTCTGCGCGATGCTCGGCGCCGGCCTCTACCCGCAGGTGCCGGAGCAGGGCTCGGTCGGCGCGAGCGGTGACCTCGCGCCGCTCGCCCACCTCGCGCTCTCGCTCATCGGCGAGGGAAGCCTGCAGCACGCCGGCGGCACCGGTCCGGCCGCCGAGGTGCTGCGTGCGCACGGATTGCAGCCGGTGACGCTCGGCCCGAAGGAAGGCCTCGCGCTCATCAACGGCACGCAGGCGCACACTGCCGTCGGCACGCTCGCGCTGGTCGCGGCGCGCCGCTGCTGGGAGACGGCGCACGTCGCCGGCGCGGCCACGCTCGAGGCGCTGCTCGGCACGCCGGCGGCGTTCGACCCGCGCATCCACGAGGCGCGCGGTCAGCGCGGGCAGATCGAATCGGCGGCGATCATGCTCAGGTTGCTCGCCGACAGCGAGATCCGCGAATCGCACCGCGACGGCGACTCGCGCGTGCAGGACGCCTACGCGCTGCGCTGCATGCCGCAGGTGCATGGGCCGGTGCTCGAGGCGATCCGCTTCGCCGAGGGACTGCTGAGCGGCGAGCTCAACGCGGCGACCGACAATCCGCTCGTGTTCGACGACGGCACCATGCTCTCCGGCGGCAACTTCCACGGCCAGGCCGCGGCGATGGCGCTCGACGTGCTCGCGATCGCGATGACGAACCTCGCGGTGATGAGCGAGCGCCGCATCGACCGGCTCGTGCATCCCGACCTGAACGAGGGCCTCCCGCCGTTCCTCACGACGACCGCGGGCGTGAGTTCGGGCTTCATGATGGCGCAGGTGACGGCGGCGGCGATCACGAGCGAGTGCAAGATCCTCGCGCATCCGGCGAGCGTCGACACGATCCCGACCGACGGCAGCAAGGAGGACGTCGTGCCGATGGCGATGGGCGCGGCGACGAAGCTGCGGCGGATCCTGCACAACCTGCAGCATGTGCTCGCGATCGAACTCATGTGCGCGGCGCAGGGGCTCGAGTTCAGGCGGCCGCTGCGGGGCGGCGTGGGGGTCGAGCGCGCCTATGCGTCGGTGCGCGTGCTGGTGCCTGCACTCGCGGACGACCGCGTGCTCGGGCCCGACATCGAGTCGCTCGCCGTCGCGGTGGCCGAGGGGCGCTTCTCGCTATGACCGGCGCACGCGTCATCCGCGCCCCGCGCGGTACCGAGATCAGCTGCAAGGGATGGCAGCAGGAAGCCGCCCTCCGCATGCTCATGAACAACCTCGATCCCGAGGTCGCCGAACGCCCCGAAGACCTCGTCGTCTACGGCGGCACCGGAAAGGCCGCGCGCAACTGGGAGGCGTTCGACGCGATCGTCGCCGCGCTGCGCGCGCTGGAGAATGATGAGACCCTGCTGGTGCAGAGCGGCAAGCCGGTCGCCGTGTTCCGCACGCATGCCGGTGCGCCGCGCGTGCTGATCGCCAACTCCAACCTCGTCGGTCGCTTCGCGACCTGGGACCACTTCCGCGAGCTCGAGCGGAAGGGCCTGATCATGTACGGCCAGATGACCGCGGGCTCGTGGATCTACATCGGCTCTCAGGGCATCGTGCAGGGCACGTACGAGACCTTCGGTGCCGTCGCGCGGAAGCACTTCGGCGGCACGCTCGCCGGCCGCTTCGTGCTCACCGCCGGCCTCGGCGGCATGGGTGGCGCGCAGACGCTCGCCGCCACCATGAATGACGCCGCGATCCTCGGCGTCGACGTCGACCCCACGCGCATCGAGAAGCGGCTGCAGTCGGGCTACTGCGACAGGATGACCGCCGACTTCGACGAGGCCATGCGCTGGATCCGCGAGGCGCAGGCGGCGAAGCGCGGGCTCTCGGTGGGTCTCGTGGGGAACGCCGCCGACGTGCTCCCCATGATGGTCGGTCTCGGCATCATCCCCGACGTCGTCACCGACCAGACCTCGGCGCACGACATGTTGAACGGCTACGTGCCGCACGGCCTGTCGCTCGCCGCGGCGCTCGCGCTCCGCACGAGCGATCCCGTCGAGTACGTGCGCCGCTCGACGGCGAGCGCGGTCGCGCACGTGCGCGCGATGCGCGACATGCAGGACAAGGGCGCGATCGCGTTCGACTACGGCAACAACATCCGCACCGTCGCGCTCGACGCGGGGCTCAAGGACGCCTTCGACATCCCGGGCTTCGTGCCCGAGTACGTGCGGCCGCTCTTCTGCGAGGGGAAGGGCCCGTTCCGCTGGGCCGCGCTCTCCGGCGACCCCGCCGACATCGCGCGCACCGACGCACTCGTGCTCGAGATGTTCCCGCACGACGAGCATCTCAAGCGCTGGATCACGTTGGCGCGCGAGCGGATCCACTTCCAGGGCCTGCCGGCGCGCATCTGCTGGCTGGGGCAGGGGGAACGCGCGCGGTTCGGCGTCGCGCTCAACGACTTGGTCGCGAGCGGCGAACTCAAGGCGCCGATCGTCATCGGGCGCGACCACCTCGACACCGGCAGCGTCGCCTCGCCGTTCCGCGAGACCGAGGCGATGAAGGACGGCTCCGACGCGATCGCCGACTGGGCGTTCCTCAACGCGATGCTCAACGTGGCCAGCGGCGCGAGCTGGGTGAGCTTCCACCACGGTGGCGGCGTCGGCATCGGCAACTCGCTGCACGCGGGGCAGGTGATCGTGGCCGACGGCACACCCGAGATGCGCGAGCGCCTGCAGCGCGTGCTGACGAACGACCCCGGCATCGGCGTCGC
>JAYTNC010000004.1:0-2652 GCA_043748515.1 Gemmatimonadota bacterium
ACGGGGATCGCCGGCGTCACGGCCGGACCGACCACGCGGATCGACGTCGCCCGCACCTCGATCTCACCGGTGGCCATCTCGCTGTTGTGCTGGTCGGCCGGACGGTCATGCACCGTGCCTTCGATGATCACGACGCTCTCGACGCCGACGGCCGCGGCCACCGCGATCATATCGGGCGCAGTCCAGTCGGGATTGAACGACACCTGCAGAACGCCCTCGCGGTCGCGCAGCGAAAGGAAGACCAGGCCGCCCAAGTCGCGCGAGCGATGCACCCAGCCGCCGAGCGTGACGCGCGTGCCGACGTCGGAGCGGCGCAGTGCGCCGCCGACGTGGGAGCGCATGGAAGTGGCGAGCGGAGTCACGGGAGTCGCGTTCACGTCGGAAGATCCTGGCGGCTGGGCGCCAGCGAGAGAAGATGGGCGGCGGCGATGATCCCGGTCGCGGCGCCGAGCAGGTCGGCCATCCAGTCGGCGACGCTCGCCTCGCGCCCCGGGATCCAAGCCTGATGCACTTCGTCGAGCAGCCCGAACACCGTGATGCCGGCGAGCGCCGCGAGCAATGCGATGCGGGTGCGCGGCATCGCAAGGGCTCGCGCCACGAGATACCCGAGCACCGCGTAGAGGCCGAAGTGAGCCACCTTGTCGAGACCCGGTATCTGCGGACCCGCCGTGCCGAAGCTGGGCCACGAGGTCAGCACGAGGATCACACCGGACCACATGAGCGGCGGCCGCCAGCGCGACGTCCAGGACGTCGCGGACCCACGTGAGGTACTCACGCGGCGGTGCGGGGGTCCGATGGGGAGTCGGCCCGGACGTTCCGGAGGGTGTCTTCGAAGGGCATACGAACCTGTAAATCTAACTCCCGTCGACACTTGGTGGTAGCCGAGCGCCGTTGACCGCACCACGCGTCAGGGGTACTCTGCAAGATGCTGAATCTGCTTGACTTGGCCCCCGTCGACGCCGAACTCGCCCTCCGCGAGTTCGCGATCACGCATGGGCATGCCGCGTACCGCGGGAGCCAGGTGGTCCCTCACCTCTGGGTCAAGCCGGTCGGCTCCTTCGCCGACATGACCGACCTCCCGGCGGCCTTCCGGGACCTGCTGGCCGAGCACTTCGTCCTGCCCCGCCTCGCGCTCGTCACCGAACAGACGTCCACCGACGGCACACGGAAGTTCCTCTTCCGGATGCAGGACGGCCAGGCGATCGAGACCGTCGCGATCCCGGACGGCGAACGCATGACGTTCTGCATCTCGTCCCAGGCTGGGTGCGCGCTGCAATGCTCCTTCTGCGCGACCGGCGCGATGGGCTTCTCACGCAACCTGGCGGTGCACGAGATCGCCGGTCAGGTGCGCGAGCTCGCGCTGCTCGACCCGCCGATCCGCGCGACGAACATCGTGTTCATGGGCATGGGCGAGCCCATGATGAACTGGAAGGCGGTCGACGACGTGCTCACGATCCTCAACGAGGCGAAGGGCTTCGGCATCGGCGCGCGGCATATCACCGTGTCGACGGTCGGCATCCTGCCCGGCATCGTCGCGCTCGGAAAGCGAAAGGAGCAGTTCCGTCTCGCGCTCTCCATCCACGCGCCCAGCGACGAACTGCGGCAGAAGCTCATGCCGGTGAACACGAAGTATCCGCTCGCCGAAGTGATCGAGGCGGCCGCGGCGTTCGACCGGCGCGTGACGTTCGAGTACGTGATGCTCGGCGGCGTGAACGACCAGGCGCACCATGCGGAGCAGCTCGCGGCGCTCGCGCGCCGGTGCAAGGCGTTCGTGAACCTGATCCCGCTGCATCCCGGCGGGGCGATGGGCTTCACGCCGACCACGCCCGAGGCGATCGCGAAGTTCGCGCGGAAGATCCGCAACAGCGGCGTCGAGATCGCGATCCGGAAGAGTCGCGGCATCGACATCGCCGCGGCCTGCGGTCAGCTACGGGTCGAACGGCAGCGCCGGCGCCCGCCAACGGGAGCCGAGCACGATCGTGAGGTCGACGTAGCGTGACGAATCGGGGCGCGATTCGATGCGCGCCCCACCGAGTGCCTTGGCTGCGAGCGCGCCCCATTCCATGTGACCGGTGCGCACGAGCACGATCGAACTGTCGGCCTTCACGTCCCAGTTCCCGGTGCCCACGACGTCGAAGCCGGCGTCCCGCATCGCCGTCGTGCCGCGTCGGGCGAGGCCGCGCACGCCGGTGCCGTTGAGCACCTCGACGCGGATGCGCTGACCATCGGGCACGACCCGATCGATCTCCTCTATCACCGCATCGGCACGCGCGCCGGCACCTGCCGCTGGACGACGGCCCCACCAATGCCAGCCGAGTCCGGCGACGACGAGCGCGAGCAGGATCCAGCGCCCGGGCTTCCTCACCGGATCGAGTTCCAGAGTCCGACCGCTTCGGGGAAGAGCGCCTTCCCTTCCCGCAGCGTCCACTCGAGCCGCATCCGCACGACCTGCCTGAAGACGCCGTCGAAATCGTGCGGCAGGTGTTCGGCGAGGAAGGTGCGGTCGGCGCGCATGAAGTTGCGGCCCGGCTCGAGGAAGTCGGCCATGTAGAGCGCACGACCCACGCGGTCCCATCCGGCTGAGCCCATCGTGTGCCAGCGGACCGCGCTGAGCACGCCGGTGCGCGTCTCGCCGATCGATTCGAGGTGCGT
>JAYTNC010000005.1:0-6443 GCA_043748515.1 Gemmatimonadota bacterium
CGCGCCGGCGGCGGAGTTGCGCGGGTTGGCGAAGACCTCCTCGCCGGCCTTCGCGCGGTCGGCGTTCATGCGCTCGAATCCGTCGAACGTCATGTAGACCTCGCCGCGGATCTCGATCACCGCGGGCCAGCCGTCGCCGTCGAGATGGCGCGGCACGTCGGCGATGGTGCGGATGTT
Organism: Gemmatimonadota bacterium; assembly: GCA_043748515.1. Lineage (GTDB taxonomy): Bacteria > Gemmatimonadota > Gemmatimonadetes > Gemmatimonadales > Gemmatimonadaceae > Pseudogemmatithrix. The sequence continues at coordinate 178 of JAYTNC010000005.1, forward strand.
GGCCGTGACGTCCTCGCCGACGGTGCCGTTGCCGCGCGTGGCGCCGATCGCGAGCGTGCCGTCGCGGTACGTGAGCGAGACGGCCGCGCCGTCGATCTTCAGTTCGCAGCAGTAGCCGTCCTCGCCCACCGCGTCGCCCACGAGCTTGGTGACGCGGTCCTTCCACTCTGCGAGTTCGGTCTCGTCGAAGGCGTTGTCGAGCGACGCCATCGGCACGAGGTGCGTGTACTTGGCGAGATGGCTCTCGGTGACGACGGCGCCGACGCGGTTGGTCGGCGAGTCGGCGTCCCGGAGTTCGGGATGGTCGCGCTCGAGCGCTTGCAGCTCGCGGAAGAGCTTGTCGTACTCGGCGTCGCTGCGCGACGGCTTGTCGAGGACGTAGTACTCGTGCGACGCCCGCTCGAGCAGGCGGCGCAGCTCGGCCGCCCGCGTCGCGGCGCTCACTCGGCGCCGGCCTCGGCGTCGGCGCCCTCACCGGCGAGGCCGCCCTGCAGCAGGAAGTTCTCGACGAAGAAGAGTCCCGGCTCGCCGGCGCGCTTCACCATGCGGAGCAGCATGTCCATCGACGAGACCTCCTCGCGCTGCTCGTTCACGAACCACTCGAGCGCGTTCTTGGAGAGATGGTCCTTGCCCTTGATCGCAAGGTCGACGATGCCGTTGATCTGCTTCGTCACCGTCATCTCGGAGTCGAGCGCGAGCTTCACGGCGTCGGCGGAGTCCTTGAACTTCGTGCGCGGGGCGGGGATCGCGGGGATCACCACGTTGCCGCCTGCGTCGAGCGTGTAGCGGACGAAGCGCATCGCGTGATCGCGCTCCTCGGCGGCCTGGCCGAAGAAGTGCTTGGCGAGTTGCGGGAGTCCCTCGCCGTCGAAGTACGCGGCGATCGCGACATACTGGTTGGAGGCCGCGAGCTCGTTGCCGACCTGCTCGTTGAGCGCGGCGTTCATCTGCTTGGAGATCAGCATCATGTGCCCTCTGCAGTGGAGGCCTGCACCCTGCACGCGGAGCGGCGACAGGTGCCAGACCGAAATCTTCGGGGCGCTGGTTCGTCTGTGGGACGGGAGCGCGTACTGAACGTTGGCGGGACACGCGAGGTGGGTCAATGACGGTCGTGGAGCTGATCGAACGCAAGCGGGACGGCGGAACGCTGAGCCCCGAGGAATGGCGCACGCTCATGGCGCAGTACGCCGCCGGCGAGGTGCCCGACTACCAGATCGCCGCGCTCGCGATGGCGGTCTACTTCCGGGGCATGGACTCGGTCGAGACCGAGGCCCTCATGACCGCGATGCTCGACAGTGGCCGTCGCCTCGACCTCGACCATCTCACCGTGCCGCGCGTCGACAAGCACTCCACGGGCGGCGTGGGCGACAAGGTCTCGATCGTCCTCGCGCCGCTCGTCGCCGCCTGCGGCATCGCCGTCCCGATGATGTCCGGCCGCGGCCTCGGCCACACCGGCGGCACGCTCGACAAGCTCGAGAGCATCCCCGGCTTCCGCACGCGGCTCACGCTCGAGGAGGCCGCGCGCCAGGTCGAGCGGCTCGGCTGCGTGCTCATCGGACAGACCGACGAGATCGCTCCTGCCGACCGTCGCTTCTATTCGCTGCGCGACGCGACCGCGACCGTCGAGGCGATCCCGCTCATCGCCGCGAGCATCATGAGCAAGAAGCTCGCGGAGGGACTCACCGGCCTCGTGCTCGACGTGAAGACGGGCGCGGGCGCGTTCATGACGCGGCTCGACGACTCGCTCAAGCTCGCGGCCACCATGATCGCGATCGGCGAGCGGCACGGCTGCCCGACGGTCGCGCTGCTCACCGACATGGACGCGCCGCTCGGGGTGGCCTGCGGCAACGCGATCGAGATCACCGAGTCGATCGACGTGCTCAAGGGCGCAGGTCCCGCCGACCTGCGCGAGGTGACGATGGCGCTGGCCGCGGAGATGCTCGTGGTCGCCGGTGTCTCGCCGAATCATGCGGCCGCGCGCGGGCGCGCCGAGCAGGCGCTCGAGAGCGGCGCGGCGCTCGACAAGTTCCGCGCGATCGTCGGGGCGCAGGGCGGCGACCCGCGCGTGGCGGACGATCCCGAGGCGTACCTGCCGCGCGCGACGATCCGGACGGTGGTGCGCGCGGAGCGCGACGGGATCGTGCAGCGGGTGGAGCCCCGCATCATCGGCCGGGCGATCACGGCGCTGGGCGGCGGCCGGACGAAGGTCGAGGACACGGTGGACCCTGCGGTGGGGTTCCTGCTGCACGTGCGCCCCGGGACGGCGGTGCGGGCGGGCGATGCGCTCGCGACGATCCTCGCCAACGACGCCTCGGGCGAGACGGCCGCGCGGGCGGCGCTCGGGCGTGCGGTCATCCTTGGCGATGCGGTCCCGACTCCCCGGCCACTGATCTCGCACCGGGTCACGAAACAGGGGGTGGAGGAACCGGGGGGTACCGGTGCAAGTTATTAGCCCATGAACATCGAGAAGATGGGCGCCCTCGGGGCGCAGGGAGTCGCCGCCGGCGCGATGCTCGCCTGGACCGGCCTCGTGTACGTGACGCGCCCGGTGTCGTCGGGCGGCATGGAACCGGTGGGGCACCTCTGCCTGGCGGCGGCGGCGGCGTTCGTGCCGTTCGTGGTGATCGCGGCGGCGCATTTCTGGTTCGGGCAGCAACTCAAGCACGGGCCGGACACGATCAAGGGCTGAGCTAACGCACCTTCGCGAAACCCTTGATCCCGTGCAGCCCCTCGTCGAACGTGGCGAGCGGCGTGAAGCCGTGGGTCGAGGCGCGCTCGCGGATGAGGTGATCCGCGAAATCACCGCGACCGGACTTGAACGCGGCGAGCGCGGCGCGCACGGCCGGCTCGTCGGGAATCACGATCCCGCCGGTGCCGAGCAGCAGCTCGAGCACGCGCGCGATCTCGGCGCGCGGCTGCCGGTACCGTGCCCGGAGCACCCACACGAGCTCGACGAGCACGATGTGATCGACGAGGATGCCGCGCGCCTGATGCGCGGTCATCCAGCGACGGGCGGCCGCGCCCTGCACCGGGTCGTCGTCGACGATCGCGCGCACGAGCACGTTGGTGTCGACCGCGATCACGGTGCGTCCGCCGAGCCCGGGTCCATGGCCGTGATCGGCACCGTCCCCGACGTCCAGGCGATCGTGCCGAAGAGGGACTCGACGGCGGGATGCCGCGGCCGAAGCAGCGCGGCACCATCGCCGGTGAGCGTGATCTCGACCTGGTCGCCGGCGTCGAGCATGAGCGTCTCCCGGACCTGCTTGGGAATGGTGAGCTGACCTTTGCTGGTCATGGTCGCGATGGGCATGGTGGTCCTCTGGTGTGCGTCTTACCAACGGTAAGGCCGCACTCGGAGGTCGTCAATCGTGGTCGTCCGACGGTAAGGAATCTCGATGCGCCGCCGGCGGGTGCATGACCGTCGTTCTGCACGCGGCATCGTTCGATCGCCGGGAGCGACGAAGGGCCGGAGCATCGGCTCCGGCCCTTCTGTCCTGTGCCCTTCGTCGGCGCCGCGCGCGCCGACCAGGGTTCAGATGTCGAGGTTCGACACGAACTTCGCGTTGGCCTCGATGAAGAGGCGGCGCGGCTCGACCTCGTCGCCCATGAGCGTCTGGAAGGTCTCGTTCGCGAGGAAGGCGTCGTCCAGCGTGACCTTGAGGATGGTGCGCGTCTCGGGGTCCATGGTGGTCTTCCAGAGCTGATCGGGATTCATCTCGCCGAGGCCCTTGTAGCGCTGGACGTTGAGGTTGGTCTTGCCCTCGGCGCCGCCCATGCGCGCCATGATGGTGTCGCGCTCGGCGAGGTCGTACGCGTAGTACTCCTCCTTCCCCTTGGCGACGCGGAAGAGCGGCGGCTGCGCGATGTAGATCATGCCCGCGTCGATCAACTCGGGCATCTGGCGGAAGAAGAACGTCAGCAGGAGCGTCCGGATGTGGGCGCCGTCGACGTCGGCGTCCGTCATGATGATGATCTTGTGGTACCGGACGTTGTCGAGCGTGAATTCCTCCTTGATGCCGGCACCGATCGCGGTGATGATCGTGCGGATCTCCTCGTTGCTGAGGATCTTGTCGATGCGCGCCTTCTCGACGTTGAGGATCTTGCCGCGCAGGGGGAGGATCGCCTGGAACATGCGGTCGCGTCCCTGCTTGGCCGAGCCGCCGGCCGAATCGCCCTCGACGAGGTAGATCTCGCACATCGCGGGATCGGAGAGGGAGCAGTCGGCGAGCTTGCCGGGCAGATTGCCGACGTCGAGCGCCGACTTCTTGCGCGTGAGGTCGCGCGCCTTGCGGGCGGCTTCACGCGCGCGCGCGGCCGAGAGCGCCTTGTCGAGGATGATGTTCGCGACGCGCGGATGCTCCTCGAGGTAGGTCGCGAGCCACTCGTTCACCACCGTCTTGACCGCGCCCTCGACCTCGGAGTTGCCGAGCTTCGTCTTGGTCTGCCCCTCGAACTGCGGCTCGCGGACCTTCACCGAGAGCACCGCCGTGAGGCCTTCGCGCGCGTCGTCGCCGGAGAGCTTCTGTTCCTTGTCCTTCTTGGCGAACGACGACTTGTCGAGGTGCTTGTTGATCACGCTGGTGAGCGCCGACTTGAAGCCGGTGAGGTGCGTGCCGCCCTCGTGCGTGTTGATGTTGTTCACGAACGAGAAGACGTTCTCGTTGTAGCCGTCGTTGTACTGCAGCGCGACCTCGATCCCGATGTCGTCCTTCTCGCCCTCGAGATAGAGGACCTCGGGATGGAGCGGCTTCTGCTTCGCGTTGAGGAAGGCGACGAACTCCCTGAGGCCGCCCTTCGCGTGGAAGGTCTCCTCGCGCTCCTTGCCCTCGCGCTCGTCCTTGAGCGAGATGTTCACGCCCTTGTTCAGGAACGAGAGTTCGCGGAGGCGCGTCGCGAGCGTCGCGTAGTCGTACTCGAGCTCGGTGAAGATCGTGTCGTCGGGCTTGAAGTAGACCTTGGTGCCCGTGTCCTTCGGCTTCACGGCGCCGAGGACCGTCAGCTTGGTCGTCGTGTCGCCGCGCGCAAAGTCCATATAGTACTCCTTCCCGTCGCGCCTCACCCACACCTTCAGCACGACCGAGAGGGCATTCACCACCGAGACGCCGACGCCGTGGAGTCCGCCCGACACCTTGTACGTGTTCTTGTCGAACTTGCCGCCAGCGTGCAGCACGGTCAGCGCGAGCTCGACGCCCGGAAGCTTCTCGATCGGATGGATGTCGACCGGGATGCCGCGGCCGTTGTCGGTGACGGTGACGGAGTTGTCGCCGTGGACCACGACGCTCACGGTGTCGCAATAGCCGGCGAGCGCTTCGTCGATGGAGTTGTCCACGACCTCGTACACGAGGTGATGGAGACCCCGGTGCGACGTGGAGCCGATGTACATGCCGGGGCGCTTCCGCACCGCCTCGAGGCCCTTGAGGACTTGGATCCCTGAGGCGTCGTACGAGGACTCGGAGGCGTCGTTGGTCTTGGCCATTGTCGGGCGTGTGGGGTCGGTGGTCCGGCGCGCGGCGAGATGGGAATGACCACTCGGAAAATCCCCTCACGCGCGACCCCGAAAAATACCCGGCAACACCCATGAAAGCAACGCGACCGGAGCCCCTGTTTCAGAGGGAAAACGACCCCCCGCTCACGCTAGCGGAGCAGCTCCCAGCGGATCCGCTTCACCGGCGTGTGGAGGCCCGCGGCGCCGAGCTTCGCGATCAGCTGCCGCTCCATCATCGAGAGCTCCGACATCCATCCGTGCGTCTTCACGCCGACCACGAGCGTGCCGTCCTCGGTCATCATCCGCGGCTCGGTCACACCGGCGATCTGTGACCCCACGGCGGCCGCCCACGCCGAGAGCACACCGGCACGCGCGACGTCCTCGGCGAGCCCAGTCGACTTGAGCACGTCGGCGAGCGCCTCGGCGATCGGGCGCGGGCGATGCCGGTCCTGCCAGTCGTAGGGACGCTTCCTCACGCCTCCTCCACCCGCGCGAAGGCCCCGTCGCGCACGCGCCAGCGCTGCAACCGCGTGAACTGCTTCGGGATCTCGTCCTCGCGCGGCACGCAGAGCACGCACTGCCCGGTGCCCACTTCGTCGAGCAGCGCGAGGATCCGCCCGGTGCGGCGACGGTCGAGTTCGGCGAAGGGATCGTCGAGCAGCAGCAGCGGCGTCACGCCCTTCGCGTCGCGGTGCGTCGCCGCCTCGAGCAGGCGCAGCACGATCGCCGCGGTGCGCTGCTGCCCCGCCGAGCCCACGCCGCGCAGGTCGTGCCCGTCGAG
>JAYTNC010000006.1:0-3586 GCA_043748515.1 Gemmatimonadota bacterium
CGGCGGCAACGCCGCCCAACGCGGCGCCCCCGGTGTCGGCTTCCGCATCCCGAACGTGAACATGATCCCGGCCAACGAACTCCCGGATTATCGCCCGCCGTTCGGACAGCAGTCCGCGCTCGGCGACCTCGACGGCAACCTCTGGGTGCGTACCACGGCGCCCTCGCAGAATGGTGGCGCACTCTATTATGTGATCGCCCGCAACAACCAGATCATCGACCGGGTGGAGCTGCCGCAGGGCCGCATCCTCGCCGGCTTCGGAAAGGGTGGTCTGATCTACCTCGGATTCCGCGACGCCGAGCAGAAGGCGTACCTCGAGGTCACGCGCTGGAAGTGATCCGATGGGGGCTGGAATGGGATTGATTGGACACGTCCGGAGCCTCGGTTCCGGACGTATTTTTCATTCACTACATTTTCTGTCGCCTTTCCCTTGCCCAAAGTCCCAGAAGCAAATACACTACGGTAGAGCGTATTGAGAACCATTCTCATTCACTCTCTGGACGCAAAACGCCCGCCCCCCTGATGACTTCTTCCGCCGCCCGCGAACTCCCCGTCTGCACCTGTCCCCTCCTCGATTCCGAGATGGGGCGACAGGCTACGGTCGTGGCGATCGCCTGCGGCGAACACGACGCGTGCCGGCTCCGCGCGATGGGCGTCTACGAAGGCGCGACGGTCTCGGTGATCGGCAAGCGGCACTGCCTCCTCGTCGATGTGCGCGGGACACGTCTCGCGCTTGGCGCCGATCTCGCCGAGGGCATCACGGTCCGGCCGCAGGAACGCGCCGCGAACTGACGTGACCGCGAACTGAACGTGACTGCGACCGCAGGACCGGAGCGGCTCTCCGCCACCGAGCCGCTGCGCGTTGCCATCATCGGCAATCCGAACACCGGCAAGACCACGCTCTTCAACGCGCTGACCGGACTCCGGCAGCGTGTCGGCAACTTCGCGGGTGTCACGGTCGAGCGCGTCGAAGGCGGCTTCAGGATGCCTGACGGCCGCCGCATCGTGGTGCTCGACCTGCCCGGCTCCTACTCGCTCTCCGCCGGATCGCCAGACGAGCAGGTGGCGCTCGAGGTGCTCCTCGGCCGAGACGAAGCGCACTGGCGCCCGAACGTCGTCCTCGTGGTCGCCGACGCGTCGCATCTCGAGCGGAACCTCTTCCTCGCGAGCCAGGTCTGCGAGCTCGGGCTTCCGGTCGTCATCGCACTCAACCAGATCGACGCGGCGGAGGACCAGGGGATCTCGATCGACGTGCCCGCGCTGATCAACGAGATCGGCGTGCCGATCGTCCCGACCATCGCGTCGCGCGGTCAGGGTGTCGAACAGGTCAAGAAGGCGCTGGTCATCGCGGCCGGACTGCCCGCGCCGGAGCGCCGGTTCACGCTCGCGCACGACACGGCCGCGGCGCTCGCACCGCTGCAACAGCAGATCGAGCGCGACGGCTTCTCGCCGTCGGCCGCCGCCATGGAAGCGTTGCGGCTGCTCTCGATCAAGGGCGGCGAGGCACATCTCGCGCGCGTCTCGGATCTCCCGCGGCACCTCGCCTCCGCCCGCGACGCGCTGCGCGCGCTCGGTATCGCGCCCGAGCAGGTGGAATCCGAGGCGCGCTACGCCTGGATCAGCGGCGTGCTCTCGCGCGCGGTCACGCGGCGCGCGCAGGAACTCGGCACCGTGAGCGATCGGCTCGACGCCGTCGCGCTGCATCGCATCGGCGGTCCGCTGCTGTTCCTCGTGGTGATGGCGCTGGTCTTCCAGGCGGTCTTCAGCTGGGCGACGCCCCTGCAGGATGCGATCGAGTGGGTGATCGCCTTGCTCGGCGGCACGGTCGGTGGCTGGCTCCCCGCCGGCGACCTCCGTTCGCTCGTGGTCGACGGCGTCTTCGCCGGCGTCGGCTCGGTGCTCGTCTTCCTGCCGCAGATCGCCTTCCTCTTCGCGTTCATCGGCGTGCTCGAGCAGAGCGGCTACATGGCGCGCGCGGCCTTTCTCATGGATCGCGTGATGCGCCGCGTGGGCCTGCACGGCAAGAGCTTCATCCCGATGCTCAGCGGCTACGCCTGCGCGGTCCCCGGCATCATGGCGACGCGCACGATCGAAGATCCAAAGGACCGACTCGCGACGATCATGGTCGTGCCGCTCATGAGCTGTTCGGCGCGCCTGCCGGTCTACACGCTGTTGATCGGCGCCTTCGTGCCTGCGTTGCCGCTCATGCCCGGGCTCGACCTTCAAGGCGCGACGATGCTCGCGATGTACCTGCTCGGCACCGTGACCGCGCTCGTCGTCGCCGCGATCTTCCGCGCGACGCTGCTGCGCGGTCCGGTGCGGCCGATGATCCTCGAACTGCCGCCCTACCGCATGCCGTCGCTGCGTTCGCTCGGCGTCTCGGTCTGGCAGCGCTGCCAGCTCTTCCTGCGGCGCGCCGGTACGGTGATCCTCTCGCTGAGCATCATCCTCTGGGCGCTCGCGACCTACCCGCGGGCAACCGTCGACGCGTCGCTTCCCCAGGCCGCGCAACTCGAAGCGCAACTCGCGCACTCCGCGCTCGGGCGCTTCGGCAAGGCGATCGAGCCGGTCGTCGCACCGCTCGGCTACGACTGGAAGATCGGCGTCTCCATCGTCGCGAGCTTCGCCGCGCGCGAGGTGTTCGTCTCGACGATGGGCACGATCTACGGCGTCGGCGGCGAGGACGATGCGGCGCTGCAGGACAAGCTGAAGTCCGAGACCGACGCGCGCGGCGCGCTCGTCTATACGCCGCTCATCGCCGTCGGACTCATGGTGTTCTATGTGTACGCGCTGATGTGCATCAGCACCGTGGCCGTCACGGTGCGCGAGGCCGGCGGCGGCCGGATCGGCTGGCAGTGGGCGGCGATCCAGTTCGGCTACATGCTCGCGCTCGCCTACGGCGCGGCCTGGCTCGTGGTCGTGGCCGGGCGCGCGATGGGATTCGCGGGATGAGGGCGGACACGATCGTGGCGCTCGCGATCGTCGCGGCGGCCGTGGGGTTCATCGTCCGCCGCGCGGTGCTGGCCGCGCGCGCGCGGAAGGCGCGCGGGCCCGGCTGCGACAACTGCGGGCACTGACGACCGAAGGTCTCAAGACTTGGGTAGCAAATCTGCACTTGGTCCCAAGCGCAATTCGCTCGCGCGCCTAAGAGTGCGTTTCATAACCTCTTGAGGTAGTTCCAGCAGATCAGCGCGCATCCGAGATCCAGGAAGCCGTGATACTTAGAGGCCCAGCGATCGTAGCGCAAAACGAGGCGTTTCTGACGGTTCATCCAGGCGAAGGTCCGCTCGACGACCCAGCGATGCCGCCCCAGCCGTTCCTTGGACTCGATGCCCCGACGCGCGATGCGATGCACGATCCCGCGCACCCGGCACGCCTCGCGGCACTTCCAATAGTCGTATCCCTTATCGGCGTGCGCCTTGTCGAGACACCGCCGCGGCCGACCAGGGCCCCGACCCCGCAGCGCCGGGATCGCGTCGAGCATCGTCTCGAACCGTTGACTATCGTGGCGATTCGCCTTCGTCAGTCGGACCGTGAGCGGGATCCCTTTGGCGTCGACCACAAGATGGCGCTTGCAGCCCGGACG
>JAYTNC010000007.1:0-2971 GCA_043748515.1 Gemmatimonadota bacterium
GCGCTACCGATACGTCTCGAAGAACCCGGTCCCCTCACCCGAGACCGGCCGCCCGCCGATGCGCCCGCTGATGCGCGCGATCCCCTTCATCTGGATGAAGTACGGCCGCGCCGCCCGCCGGTCGGGTCCGAGGCCGCGCCGGTCGAGGCGCATGTCGGACCCCACGGCATCCTCGACCTCGAGATCGATCCGTAGCGTGTCTGCGCCGCGGGAGTCGACCATCCGCGCCCGTGCCGGCACACGCACCGTCGCGCCGTTCACCACGATGGTGCGCGAGTCCTCGTAGGTGATCTCGTCCGGGCGGAAGAGCGCGCGGAATCCGAGTGAATCGACGAGGTACACGAACAGCGGCTCGCGCACGTCGTCCGGACCGGCGCGCAGCACACGCCCGTAGAGCAGCGTGTGGCTGCCGGCGCGCGCGGCGCCCCACTCCCACTCGACGTCGCGCCAGACGCCCCAGTTGTGATCGTGATACGCCTGCGCCGCCGAGAAGAGCTCACAGCGTCCGCTCACGCAGAGCTCACCGTCCGCCTCGGCGCGCAACGCCGGCACCGCGTAGCCGCTCACGAGCGCGTCGCCGCCGATCGACGTGCCGGGGAAGTAGGCGCCCGGCGCAGGCGTGAGCGTCAGCGTGATCGTCGCCGGCGCACCGGTGCCCTCCTCGCGGGCGGCGGCCTTCACGCGGTAGCGGCCGTCGGCGAGCACCTCGACGCGATCGGCGCCGAGCGAAAGATCGGCGCGCGTGGTGTCGAGCGAGATCTCGCGCGGCAGCACGCTCCGCACGAAGCGCCGCGCCGGCCGCCCCTCCTCGTGCACGGTGAGCAGCACCTGCCCGCCCCACTCACCGTCCGGCACGTCACCGCCGACGGCGAGCGTGAGGAACGCCCAGCGCTTGCGATCGGCCGACAACACGTTGAAGTAGTGCCACTCACCCCAGGTCGCGCGCTCGTCGGCGGGTACGCTCGCGGGCGTGAGGTGGAACCGGTCGATCTCGTGCCGGAGTTCGGCGGGCGAGGGCGCGAGCCACTGCCGGTCGCTCGCGTCGTCGTCCCACGCGCCGGCCGCGAGGTCGGGTGCCGCGCCCACGGCGCGCGAAGCGGACGGGATCTCACCGAGCGCGCGCACCGGGAACTCGCCGGCGGCCGAGCGCACGTAGAGCAGGACGCCGTCGGTCTGCGGCGCGACCGCGGCCACGGCGCCCGCAAGCCGCTCCGACGCGAGCAGCTGCCGGTGCACGAAGCGCGCGTTGGGGATCGAGACGAACATCCCGCCCACGCCGCCGGTCTTCATCACCTCGAGGTCGAGCCCTTCGGGCAGCACGGTGACGTCGCCGCCGCCGACGAGCTTCTCGTCGCGCGACTGCAGCACCATCGCCTCGCCGATCGCGAGCAGCGTGATCATGACGCCGACGCCGAGCCCGAAGCCGGCGAGCAGGAAGAGGCTGCGCCAGGGGCGGTCGAGGAGTCCGCGGAGCGCGAGACGCGTGATCATCGCGCCGCGCGCGGTGTCGCGCCGGCTCCAGGGCCGACCGCATCGCGGTAGTCGTCGAGCGGCCGCACAGTCACGTCGTCGACGATCGCACCATCGCGCATGTGCACCACGCGTCGCGCCGCGCCGGCGAGCTCCTCGTCGTGCGTCACTGTGACGATCGTCGTGCCGTCGCGGTTGAGGCGATCGAGCAGTGCGATCATCTCGGTGCCGGTGCGCGCGTCGAGCTCGCCGGTGGGCTCATCCGCCAGCAACAGCGCCGGACGATTCGCCAGCGCGCGCGCGATCGCGACGCGTTGCTGTTCGCCGCCCGAGAGTTGGAACGGCCGGTGTCCCGCGCGCTCGCCGAGCCCGACGTACCGGAGTAGTTCCAGCGCGCGCGCCTCGCGCTCGGCGCGCGGCATCCGGGCCTCGGACATCGGCAGCTCTACGTTCTCGGCCGCCGTGAGCGTCGGCATGAGGTAGAACCGCTGGAAGACGAAGCCGATCCCCGTGAGCCGGAATCGCGTCGCCTCGGCGTCTCCCATGCGCGCGACGTCCTTGCCGCGGATCGCGATCGAGCCGCTCGACGGCCGGTCGATCGCGCCGAGGAGGTTGAGCAGCGTCGACTTGCCGCAGCCGGACGGGCCGACGATCGCGACCCATTCGCCCTCGTGGACGTCGAGCGAGAGGCCGCGCACCGCATGCACCGGCTCGCCGGCGACGGGATAGTCGCGGCGCACGTCGCGCGCCGAGAGGACGAGCGGCCGCGAGGACGCCACGCCGCGTTCGACCGCGTTCCCAGTTTCGCGCGCGCTCATGCCACCGCCTCCTCGCGCAGCGTCTGCGCGATCGGCAGCGTCGCGGCGCGCCACGCCGGCCAGATGCCGGCCGCGATCCCGCAGGCCACGATCATTCCGAGCGAACGGAAGGCTGCGCTCGGTTCGAACAGGAAGAAGTCGAACGCGGCCGGCAGTCCGGGGAAGGAGGCGAGGATGCCGTTGAGCCATCGCGCCGTGACGAGCCCGAGCCCGAGGCCGAGCGTCGCGCCGACCGTCGAGAGCGCGACGCCCTCCGCCATCACCTGCGCCACGATGCGCCAGCGCGCCACGCCGATCGCGCGCATCACCGCGATCTCACCGATGCGTTCATTCACCGAGACCGTCACGAGAGTCGTCACCAGGAGGAAGCCCACCGCGAGCGAGACCGAGGCGAGGATGAAGGCGAGTTGCCGGAAGTAGCTGAGTCGTTCGTCGACGAAGCGCAGTGCCGCCGTGGTCGAGAGCGCGCTCAGGCGCGTGTCGGCGGCCTCGATGCGCGCGCGGACCGCCTCGATGTCGGCGTCCTCCCGAGTGGAGACGAGGACCACCGACGCGCGATCGCGGCGCTCCTCGCCGCCCATCGCCTGCACGGTCGCGATCGGCAGCGCCGACGCGCGGTCGCCGCCGGCGAGCATCACGAAGCGCCCGCGCCCCACGATCCGCACGGTCGTGATGCCGCGCAG
>JAYTNC010000008.1:0-3675 GCA_043748515.1 Gemmatimonadota bacterium
CTCGGCGAACACCGGCGCCATGAGCCCGGCGAACGATCGCCCATGTGGATCCTGTCGCGCGCGCACCTCGTTCACCATCTCGAGTGCGGTCTTGTCGCAGGGCGGCAGTGCCGCGTCACTCGTGCCGAGCGGCGTCACGCGCTCGCCCCACTTCACGAGCAGCGAGCAGTAGGTCAGTCCGCCGCCGAAGGCCGGCATGAGGATCCAGCTGCCGGGCTTCACGCGTCCCGTCTCGAGCGCCTCCACCAGCGCGACCGGCACGGTCGCGGCGCTCATGTTGCCGTACTTCTGCACCGTGACGATCACCTTCTCCATCGGGATGCCGGCGTACTTCGCCACGCTCTCGATGATGCGCAGGTTCGCCTGATGCGGGATGACGAGGCTCACGTCCTCGGCGCGCACCCCGTGGTCGGCGAGGACCTTCACCGACGCCGATGCCATCGCGTTCACCGCACGCTTGAAGATCTGCGGGCCGTCGAAATCCCACAGCGTGTCGCCGTAGGTGATGTCGTGGCCGGAGTAGCCGCAGCCGAAGCCACGCACGCGCAGCGTCTGGCGCGCCTCGGCGTCGCAGCCGAGCACGCTCCCGAGCATCCCTTCCTCGTGTTCGGTGGCCTGCAGCACCACCGCAGCCGCGCCGTCGCCGAAGAGCACGGCGACGTTGCGATTGCTCCAGTCCATGTACTGACTGATCAGCTCCACGCCGATGACCACCGCGTTGCGGATCATCCCGGTGCGGATCATCGCGGTCGCGGTCGCGAGGCCGTAGCAGAAGCTCGTGCAGGCGGTGTTGAGGTCGATCGCCGCGGCCTTCTTCGCGCCGAGCGAGAGCTGCACGCCCGACGCGCTGTTGGGGCAGAGCTCTTCGTTGCTCACGCCGCCGTAGATGATCATGTCGAGATCGGCGGCGTCGAGGCCTGCGCAGGCGAGCGCGCGCTTGGCCGCGATCGTCGAGAGCTCCACCGCGGTCACGTGCGAGACGCGGCGCTCCTTCATCCCCGTGCGCGAGGAGATCCACTCGTCGTTCGTCTCGAGGAAGGTCGAGAGGTCCTCGTTGGTGAGGACGGCGGGGGGCATGCAGGAGCCCCAGCCCGTGATCGCGGCGTAGGTCATAGGAGGCGGAAGATGCCCGCCCGGGGCGCGTTGTCAACGCGAGGCGGCGAGGACGGGTAGCTTTCCGGCATGAACGTCATCGTCGCGATCTCGCTCATCTCGTTCGCGCTGCACCTCGCCGCCACGCTGACGTTGCTGGCCTTGGCGCGCGCGCCGGGCTGGGGGCGGTTGCGGCTCGTTGCACTCATCGCCGGGACGGCGGGCGCGTACAGCCTCGCCAACTTGATCGCGGGGTCGATGGAGCGCACGTTCGACGCCGTGCAGCTGATGGGCGAGGTCAATCTCGTGGCCGCGGCCGCGCACGTCTCGGTCTGGCTCTGGTACACGTTCGCCGACTCGACCGGCCGATGGTCCTCAGTGCCGCGCCGCATGCAGGCGCTCGCCGTGCTGACCTTCGTCGTCCCCGCAGCTGTCTCGGCCTCCGGCACGATGATGACGGACGATCCGATGCGCGTCGTCGACGTCCCCGCGCTCGGCGTACGCTTCAGCATCACGCACACCTCGGCGTCCGCGAGCGTCGCGATGACGATCCTCCTCGTCGCGCTCGGGCTCTGCCTCGTGGAGCACATCCGGCGCTATCGGGCCGGTGTGCCCGGCATGGGCGCGCAGGTCGCCGGCTTCGCCGTCTTCTTCTTCTGCGCAGCCGAGGAGGTGCTCGTCACCGTCGGCGCGATCGACTTCATCTTCCTCGTCGAACTGGGCTTCCTCGCGATCGTGCTCCCGGTCGCGCTGCAGATGCTCGAGCGGATCGTCGGCGACGCGCAGCGGTTGCAGGTCCTCACGGCGGCGCTGTCCGACCAGGTCGAAGTCGCGCACGAGGAGCGCGACGCTGCGCGCGAGGCGCTCGTCGCGCAGGAGCGCTTCGCGGCGGTCGGGCGCATCGCGGGCGACGTGGGGCACGAGGTCAACAACCCACTGCAGATCCTCTCGCTGAGCCTCGAAGAACTGCGCGCCGTGCCGAGCGTGACCGCCGACGCTGCGGCGGCGGAGATCGTGGACTTCGCCGTCGTCGCGTCCGAGCGCATCGGGAAGATCGTGGCTGGGCTGCGCACGTACGCGTTGCCTGGCGAGTCGACGCTCGAACGACTGTCGCCGAGCGAGATCGTGCGCGGTGCGCTCGCTGCCGCGCGCGCGGCCCTCCCCCAACTCCCCGACGTGCAGCTCGACCTCGGCGAAGCGCCCGACGTGCTCGGCGACCGCGCGCGCCTGCAGCAGGCGATCGGGCATGCGCTGTCGAACGCGGCGCGCGCCGTCGCCGCGATGCCGGCCGGCACCGGACGCGTGGAGCTGCGGACACGGCGGGCCGCGGCCGGCGACGTGCTGATCGAAGTGCGGGACAACGGCGCGGGATTCCCCGCAGCAGTCCGCTCACGTCTCGGCGAGCCGTTCGTGCGGACTCAGCCTTCGGGGGAGGGGAGCGGGCTAGGTCTCTTCATCATCCGCGGCATCGTCGCCGCGCACGGCGGCATGCTCGAACTCGAGAACTCCCGCGGCGGCGGCGCGGTGCTGCGGATCCTGCTGCCGCCCGCCGCGACCGACTAACCGGCCTGCGGCACCACGGCGGTGGCCTCGATCTCCACGACCGCGCCCGGCTCCATCAACGACTTCACTTCCACCGCCGACATCGCCGGGAAGTGCTTGCCCATCACCTGCCGGTACGCGACGCCGAGCGCGAGTCCGGCCGCGAGATAGGCCTCCCGGTCGGTCACGTACCACGTGAGCCGCACCACGTGCTCGGTGTGCGCGCTGTCGACGGCGAGGATCGTCACGATGTTCTCGAGCGCCTGCCGCGCCTGCGCGACCATGCCGCCTTCGACGATCCGTTGCTGCGCATCCCAGCCCACCTGGCCGGCGACGAAGATCGTCCGGCCGCTCGCGCTCACGCCGTTCGCGTAGCCGCGCGGGCGCGGCCATCCCTCGGGTTGTAGCACACGCATCGTCACTTGGACTCCTTGAGCCGGAAGCGCTGGAGCTTGCCGGTGTCGGTCTTGGGGAGCGCGGCGACGAACTCCACCACGCGGGGATACTTGTACGGCGCGATCGTCGCCTTCACGAAGTCCTGGATGCCGTGCGCGAGCGCGTCGTCGCCGGTGGCACCGGCCATGAGCACCACGAACGCCTTCACCGCCTGTCCGCGATCGGCGTCCGGCACGCCGACGACGGCGCACTCCGCGACGTCCGGATGCTGCAGCACCGCCGCCTCCACCTCGGGCGCGCCGATGTTGTATCCGGACGACAGGATCAGGTCGTCGGTGCGCGCCTTGAAGAAGACATAGCCGTCGGCGTCCATCGTCGCGGCATCGCCGGTGAGATTCCAGCCGTCGCGCACGTAGTCGCGCTGCCGGGGATCGTCCATATAGCGGCAGCCGGTGGGGCCGCGGACGGCGAGGCGACCGACCTCGCCGTGCTTGACCGGTCGCATCGCGTCGTCGAGGACCGCGACGGTGTAGCCGGGCACCGCACGGCCGATCGCGCCGGGCCGCACGTCGGCGCCGGCCGCGGCGATGAAGATGTGGATCATCTCCGTCGCACCGATGCCGTCGAGCATCTCCACGCCGGTCG
>JAYTNC010000009.1:0-10566 GCA_043748515.1 Gemmatimonadota bacterium
CCGCCGGCGGACGCACATCAACTGGCGTTTCACGCGCAAGGACGCGCGTCGCAAGTTCAAGTACAAGTCGAATCTTTCTATGCGGACGGAGACCTAGTCCCCGCGATCGTCGCACGCTGAAAGAACGCCGCCGCCGCTTCCACCGGGCGGCGGCGTTCTTTCGTCACTCCGCGCGCGGGTCGCCGGCCGACCGCGCATCGCGTTCGGCCTTGATCCGCGCGAGCGCCGCGCGCGCCTCGTCGGCCTCGCGGGTGCCGGGGAAGGCATCGATCATCCGCCGCAGCTCCACGAGCGCGCGCCCTTCGTCCGCGAGCGGGCCGAGATGCACGTCGACGATCTTCGTCTGCGCGTATCGCACGAGTTCCCGGTTCGCGCCGGGCAGGTCGCGCGCGGTGCGGAAGAGCACCAGCGCGGTCGCCGCGTCCTTCCGCAACCGCAGATGGAAATCGGCCGCCTTCACCCAAACGATCGCGTTCGTCGGGTGCTCATGGCAGGCCATCTCCCACGCCTCGGCGGCGCCGTCGAGGTCGCCGCGGATCTCCATCGCGCCGATGTGCGAGAAGGTCGGCGTGTAAGCGGTCGTGTCGCCGCTCGGCATGTGGATGCCGGTCGCGACCTTCGCGCCGCCGGAGAGGAGCGCGTAGTTGATCGCCCAGGCGATGCCGCCGAGCACGAGGCCGCCGAGGAACGTGACGAACACGCCGCCGGGCAGGTCGCCGCGGCCCTGGACCGTCGCGGTGAAGAGCAGCCCGATGATGCCGCCGAGGATCCCCTGTGGGATGCCGCGCTCGATCGCGGTGAGGCCGCTGTTCTGCTGCATGGCGACTATCGTATCACGCGGGGGCGCGGCGGGCCAGTGCGCCGGGGGCGCCGCCACCAGGGCGGGCCGCACTCACACCGCTAGAGCCGGAAGAACCGCACGTACTTCGCCACCAGCGCGCCACGCAACGGACGATCCCACGGGATCCCGCGCTCGAGCCCGGTGGGCCAGGTGTTGTTCCACACCACGTAGAGATCGCTCCCCGGCGACGTCGTCCAGCGCACGCGCGCATTCACCGCCGCGCGGTCGGACTGGTCGTCGAACTGCACGAAGGCCGTCGCCGTGAGCCGCGGCGAGAATGCATAGTCCCCGCGGAATCGCATGGTGTTCGCGACGAACTCGCTCGCAGGCAGGGAGACGTCGTTGCGCGACCAGTCGAAGTTGAGTTCGACGTGCGGCTGGAGTCGCAGCTTGTACGAGAGCGTCAGATCCGTGCGGTCGCCGTCGTAGAACTGGCCCGTGACCACCGAAGCGCTCACGGCCCACGTGCGGACATTCGAGCCCGAGTACTGCAGGCCAACCTGGTTCCACCAGTAGTTCCCTTCCACAACGGTCGTGCCCGGCACGAGTTCGAAGTCCTCTGTCGGGCCGTCAAAACGGCGATTCACGGTGAGGTTCACCTGGTCGCCACTCTGGAACTGGATGCCCAGCGGCCGCACAGCGAAGTTCGCGTTGTCGAGCCCGCCGCCGATCCGCTGCACGACGTCGTAGCTGAGCAACTGGAACTCGAAGCGTCGGATGACCGACGCGCGCTTGGGGCGCGGCGACAGGCTGAACTGCCCGGCGAACCGCTCGATCCCGCGCTGCGGGACGAACCCGAGCGCGGGGTCGTAGTTCTCCTCGATCCGATCGTACCGGAAGACGATGTCTGCCTGGTCGTTCGGGTAGTCGGCGACGAACCGGTAATGCGCCCCGGCCGGCGCGCCGCTGCTGTCCTGGCTCCACGCTGCGTTGCCCAGGAAGACGAGGTTCTGGCGCCCGCGAAGGATGAACGGCAGTTCGACATCGAGCCCGCCGGAGAGTGCACCCGGCCGGGCGTCGCGGTCGCTGTAGGTCGCCATCGCGCCCACGTAGCCGCGGCCGAGCACGTCGTGCCGTACGCGCGCAACGAGATCGGTCGCCTGCTCGTCATCGCCGGTGCGCACCGCGAGCAAGCCGACCTGATTCGAACCGACGCGCCCCTGCATGCGCGCCCCGAACGGGATCTCGACCGGCGTGCCGCCCGCGCCGAGCCCGACGCGGCGCGAATAGAACAGCTGCGACTGTTGCTGCCGCCCGAACGCGAAGATCGCGGCACCCTCGGTGAAGAACGGTCGCTGCTCGGGGAAGAAGAGCGGGAATCGCGTGAGGTTCACGACCTGGCGGTCGACCTCGGCCTGCGCGAAGTCGGGGAGGACGGTGAGGTCGGCGGTGAGCGTGTTCGTCACCGGCACCTTCACGTCGAGCCCGGTCGCGAAGGCGCTTTGCGGTGACGCGCCGAGCGTCTCGAGGCCGTTCGCGTCAAAGCTCCGCTCGCGGAGCCGGCCCTCGCCGAGCACGAACGGACGGAGTTCGGCGCGCGCGCGCGGCGGGAGCGTGGGGAAGCCTTGGACCGTCCCCTCTTCCTCGAGGAACCGGTACCCCTGCCCACGGCGCCAGGCGCGCCAGAGCACTTCTTCATTCGTGCGCGGGAGGAAGCGTCGGAAGTTCATCCCCATCGCGGCGACGTCCTTCGGGTAGCGCAGCGTCGCCCAAGGGATGAACATCTCGGCCGTCCACCCGCCGTCGAAGACCGCAGTGCGCGAATCCCAGATCCCGTCCCACTCTTCGTTGCCCCTCTCGAAGTCGATATGCTCGCCGTCCCACATCGCGCCGTTCGAGTTGGTGCGGAAGTAGAACGCGCTGCGCTTGTCGCGGAGCCCGTCGATCATCAGGCTCACGTAGTCGTCGGAGCGGAGTTCGGCGTCGCGTCGCAGCTGCGAGCGACGACGGTTCCCGACGTCACGATCGTAGTTCCACCAGCCGATCACGAGTCCGGCCGGCGTGGAGAGGAGCCGCACGACGGTGCGCTCGCTCGGCTCGCCGCCCTCGGTCGGCTCCTTCGTCCTGAAATCGCTCACCGAGTCGGCGAGCGCCCAGTCGGGCTCGTCGAGACGGCCGTCGAGTCGTATGTCCTCGCGCGTCGCCCGCACCCGCGGGAGCGGACCGGACGGCGCGCCCTGCGCGCCGAGGGCGCTGGAGGAGACGGCGAGGAGAGCGAGGGCGAGGAATTCGGCGCGAAGCATCGGCGAAACCTAAACGGGCCCGACAGGGCCGACGTTGAACGACGAGCGCAGCCGCGCACGATCTCGACCGGACCTGCGACTACATCTTCGGCTTGCCCGAGCGCAGATACTCCGCCGCCGCATTCGACATGAGCCGCACGCCGATCTCGAGCGCGGCATCGTCGGCCTGGAAGAGCGGCGAATGGTTCGACGCCGCCGTGCGCCAATCGACACTCGTCGGCGTCACGCCGAGTCCGAACATCACGCCCGGCACCTTCTCCTGGAATCGCGAGAAATCCTCGGCGGGCATCGAGGGTTGGCCGATGCCGACGTTCGACGTGCCCACCGTGCGGCGCAGCACCGGACCGAGGAACTCGGCGAGCGCGTCGTCGTTCACGGTGACCGGATACCCTTCGATGATCGTGACCGTCGCCGTCGCACCAGATGCTTCAGCGATGTTCTCCGCCGTGCGCTTGAGGCGCGCGTGCACGTCGGTGCGCATAGTGGGGCTCAGCGCGCGGATCGTGCCGATCATCACCGCCGTGTCGGGGATGATGTTCTCGCGCAGGCCGCCGTTGAACGCGCCGACCGTGACGACGAGCGGCGCCGAGGAGAGATCGACCTGCCGGCTGACGATCGTCTGCAGGCCGAGCAGGATCTGCGCGCCGACCACGAGTGGATCGACACCGGAGGCGGGCATCGCGCCGTGCGTCTGCTTGCCGCGCACGACGATGCGGAAGTTGTCGGCGCTCGCCTGCAGCGGGCCACCGCGGTAGTCCACGAACCCGAGCGGTCCCGGGCCGACATGCAATGCGAAGATCGCGTCGACGGAAGGGTTGGAGAGCACGCCGTCGCGGATCATCGGGCCGGCTCCGCCGGTCGGCGGCCCTTCCTCTGCGGGCTGGAAGAAGAACTTCACCGTTCCCTGCAGTTGCGCGCGCATCCCCGCGAGCACCTCGGCCGTGCCCATGAGGATCGCGACGTGCATGTCGTGACCGCAGGCGTGCATCACGCCGGTCTCGACGCCGTTGTAGGTGGTGCGCTTGGTCGACTTGAACGGCAGGTCCACGAGTTCGGTCACGGGGAGCGCGTCCATGTCGGCGCGCAGAGCGACCACAGGGCCTGGGCGGCCACCCTTGAGCACCCCGACCACGCCGTTGCCTCCGACGCCCGTCTGCACCTCGAGGCCGAGCGAGCGCAGGTGCGCGGCGACGAGCGCCGCCGTGCGCGTCTCCTGGAACGAGAGCTCGGGATTCTGATGGATGTCATGTCGCCAACCGATCACGCGAGAGGTGACTTCCCTCGACCGCTTGTCGATCTCCTCCACAAGGGGATCGGGGCGCTGGGCGCTCAGTGAGAGCGGGAGCAGCGCGATCGGCAGCAGGACGGCGGCGAGCAGGCGCGAAAAACGGATCATCGGAAGGGTCCGGGTGAGGAGTCCGGGCAATTTGCGCCACACACCGGCTTCCGGCCAACTTGTGGGGTGCCGGGGCGCCTCCCGGGGCTCATCATATCAGAGGATCCACATGCGCATGACCTTCCCGACTGCCGCGCGCTCCGTCGCGTCGCTCGCTCTGCTCGCCTCGTTCGCGGTGCCGGCCACGGCACAGAACGTCGAGCGGACGCAGCTCCACGACTTCAAGATGGTCACCGTCGTCGACGGCCTCGTGAGCCCGTGGGGCTTCGCGTTCCTGCCGGGCGGCGACATCCTCGTCACCCAGCGCGGCGGACAGGTCCGGCTCATCCGCGGCGGAAAGCTCGTCGCCGAGCCGGTCGCTGGCGTGCCGGCGGTGCGCGCGTCGGGTCAGGGCGGTCTGCTCGACATCGTGACGCACCCGCAGTTCGCGCAGAACAAGTTCGTCTACATCAGCTACTCCAAGCCGAACGCCGAAGGGACGCAGGGCACCACCGCGGTGATCCGCGCGCGCTGGGAGAACGACCGCTTGAACGACGCGCAGGAGGTCTTCGAGGCGAAGATGTGGTCGGCGGGTCGCGGACACTACGGCTCGCGCCTCGCGTTCGATCGTGACGGCTACCTGTTCATCACGCTCGGCGATCGTCAGGTGCCGCCGACCGGCGAGCTCGAGAAGCATCCGGCGCAGGATCTCACGACGCATCATGGCAAGACGATCCGCCTCAAGGACGACGGCGCGGTGCCCGCCGACAATCCGTTCGTGAACACGCCCGGGGCGCTGCCCGAGATCTGGAGCTACGGCCATCGCAACATGCAGGGCATCGCGATCCATCCGGTGACGAACGCGGTGTGGACGATCGAGCACGGGCCGCAGGGCGGCGACGAGCTCAATCTCGACGTGGCCGGCAAGAACTACGGCTGGCCGGTCGTCGGCTTCGGCGTGAACTACCGCTCGGGCACCGCGATCCACCCGGGCACCGTGCGCGAGGGGATGGAGCCGCCGGTGAACATCTGGGTGCCGTCGATCGCGGTGCAGAACCTCGTGATCTACACCGGCGACAAGTTCCCCGAGTGGAAGGGGAGCTTCTTTGTCGGCGGCCTCGTCGGCGAGCGGCTCGTGCGCCTGACGGTCGACGGCAAGACGGTGAAGAACGTCGAGAACATGGTGCAGGGCCGCGGGCGTATCCGTGGGCTGCAGCAGGGGCCGGACGGGTTCCTCTATCTCGCGTTCGAGGACGCCGCGGGCGGACCGTCGAAGCTGGTGCGGCTCGAGCCGGTGCGCCGGTCGTAGGTCCGCGCCGTCTACCGCTTCGACAACTCCTGATAGAGCAGTCGCACGAACCGGTCGTGCCCGCCCGGCCAGTCCTTCGCGTAGTCGGAGGTGATCCTCGCGGCGAGGATCTCGTCGAGCGACTTCCCCGCCACGAGTTCGGCCCGCATCCGTTCGCGCAGCACCATCAGCATGTCCCGGAAGGCCCCGATGCGCGCGCGGTCGGCGACCGGGCCGTGCCCGGGGATGATCCTCGTCTGGTCGTTCGACATCGCGTGGACGCGTTCGGCCACGGCGATGACACCCGCGATCGAACCGCCGCTCGAGAGATCCACGAACGGGAGCCCGGCGCTGCCGAAGGTGTCCCCGGTGTGAACGACGTTCGCCTTGGTGAAGAAGACGATCGCATCGCCATCGGTGTGCGCGTGCGGCATGTGCGTGACGACGAGCGAGTCCCCGTTGATGTGGAACGTCATGCCGTCGGTGAAGGTGACGACCGGCAGTGCGCCGACCGGCGAGGCGGGTTCGCGGCGGTTGAGCGCCTCGATGAACTGGTCGCTGCTCATCCGGCTGCGCACGTTCTCGTGCGCCACGATCAGTCCGCCGGCCCGGCCCAGGTTCTCATTGCCGCCCGTGTGGTCGAAGTGCCAGTGCGTGTTGAAGACGAAGCGCACAGGCTTGCTGGTGACGGTCGCGATGGCGGCGAGGATCTTCGGCGTCAGTGGCGCGAACTGGTCGTCCACCACGAAGACGGCGTCGTCGCCCACGGCGAGGCCGATGTTCCCGCCGGAGCCGGTGAGCATGTAGACGTTGCGCGATACGGCCGTGACGCGGACCTGCACGGTGTCGAACTGAGTCTGGGCGCGCAGCGGCACGGCCGCCGCGGCGAGGGCGAGCAGAGCGACGGCGCGCGGGATGAGGGACATCGGCGGACCTCGTGGCGAGCGGGGAGAGGTGGGATCCGACGATCGAGTGTCGAAGACCACGCGTTCAGGATGCGCCCTGATGGGCACGCATGAAGCCCCACGTTGCGTCAGAACGTCCTGCGCCGCAATACGCCGGAGGACCCCCCAACGCCCTACCGCGCGATCAGCGTTTGCGCACGGTGATGCGGATCGGCGCGCTGATCAGCTGCGGGCCGATCACCTTGTGCTCGTGGTCGGCGAGCACGAGGCGCAGCGTGTGGCGGCCGGGCGCGAGCGTGAGCGTCGTCTCGATCTGTCCGCCGCCGTAGTGCCGGTGCAGCGAATCCGCGGGCACGAAGGCGCCGGCCGCACCGGGCTCCACGTCGATGAGCACGTGGAAGTGACCGGTGTTGGCGAGCTTCACGCCGGCGGGAGCGACGCCGTAGTTCTTGAGGCCGAATGCCACGTCGAAGGTCGGCGCGACGACGGCGCCGTCGCGGGGGGCGCGGAAGTAGATGCTCGGCGAGGACTGCCCGCGTGCCGCCGACGGAGTCGCGAGGATCGTCGCCGCGATGAGTGCGAGCGCGGCCCCGACGCGAAGCATGCGGCCGAGGGCGTCCGGGAAAGCGGTCTTGGTGTGCATGTATGTTGAACCTGCGCCGGAACGGTGAAGTTCCCCGCCACGCACGACGGGGCCCGGCCGACTGGCCGGACCCCGCGGTGCTGCGACACGTGCGACTGCGGACCGCTTACGGCTTGAAGCGGAAGCTGAGCACCGGACCCGAGTACGAGTGTTCGATCTGCGCATTGTCGAATACGGCGAGGCCGAACTTGTAGGCGCGGGTCAGGTCGGTGAACTGGACATCGTTGGCATCGGCCGTGGTGAGGCGGCGGCGGATCTCGTACGTCCACTGTTTGAGTACGGCGTCGTAGACCCCGAAGCCGTCCACGTCCGCGCCGCTCAGCGTCGGCATCGTGGTCATCATGTTCGCGACCATCGTCCCGACGGGCAGCGCGAGGACTTCGGCATCCGTCATCCGCAGCGTGTCGGATGTGGGCCACGAGTAGATCGGCGGCAAGATGCCCCTCGTGGCGCTCTTGAACGTGGGGCGTCCACTCGTTGCCGGATTCGAAACGTAGCCGACCACCCCTGCGTCACTCGCGCGTCCGCCGTCGCCGGCAGTGGCGTCATTCACCGGTACCCAGAAGCGGACGTACTGGTCGTGCATCTTCCCGTTCATGTTCTGGCGGACGAGCTTCCAATGCCACATGTCGAGGAACTGACCGGCGACGTTCGTGTACTTCTTGGCCGCCAGGTTCCGTTGCGTCCCGTTGTAGGTCGTGCCCGGTCCGCCGTTGTTCGCGGGATCGTGGCAGACCGCGGCGCAGCCGATGGTCTCGAACTCGGGCACCGTGCTGGCGCCGTACGTGTTCCAGATGATCGCCATCTTGTCCTCGTACATGTACTCGGCGGCTTCGGGGTTGAAGTTCACCCCGCCGCGCGCGGCCATGTACTGCTGCCAGGTCTGTCCGTTCGTCGGTGCCGGCTTGGCGGCCGCGACCGACCAGGTGCCGTCGAGGTTCTTGATCCACGGGTTGCGGCGATAGCTGGCCTCGTTGTCGGTCCAGCGCAGCAACATGTAGACGTAGCCGGCGTCGTACATCGCGCGCACCGAGACCGAGGCCGCCGCGGCCCAGCCGCCGGCGATCGGCACGGTGAGAGGCGTCGCCTGCAGCCAGGTGGCCTCGCCCACGCCGTCGATCGTCGGGGCGAAGTCGGTCTTCACCGCGCTGATGGTCGTCGCGCTGACGTTCGGCAGCGTCCTGATCCATGCGGCGACGAGCGCGCTGTCCCGCGTGGTGAACGCGGCCACGATGCCACCCCCGTGCGAGGCCGAGCGCGGCTTCACCAGAAGCTGGCTCGCGCCCGGGTTGCCCGGATCGAGGAGGCCCGAGGCGACGAGCGTCGCCGAGTCCATCGTAGTGCGGTAAAGGCGGCCCGACGAGGCGCCGTGGCAGCTCGCGCAGGAGGTCTGGAGGGCGGAGGATGCGTTCGCGAAGGTCGGATCGTTGAGGCCGCCGACCGGACCGCTGATCGCGTCCTTGTCGACGGTGCAGGCGACGGCGCCCATGGCGAGCGTCAGCGCCGCGAAGGTCCGACCGGCTTTGGATACTTGGTTCAGCATGGCTTGACTCCGGAAGTGTCGGTCGGGGACTAGAAGAGGACGGCGCCCTGCACCATCAGGCCCTTGAACGAGCCGCCATGGCGGACGTCGGTCGTCGGGAAGTCGGTGTAGGTCTGCTGCACATACTCGAGCTTCGCCAGGATGTTGCTGGTGATGAAGAGGCCGGCGCCGAACTGCAGGCGCGTCACGGTCACCGCATCCGCCATGAGGGGCAGCTTGCCGCTCGCGGTGTTCCAGCGGCCGGCGAGATACGCACGGTCATCGGCGAGGCGATACACCACATCGACCGCGCTCTGGCGCCAGGTGCGGTCGTTCTCGGTCGCGGCGCCACCGGTCGCGGTCTCGAAGTTGCCGAATAGCTCGAGGTCCTGGTACTTGAGGAACGGATTCACGACGATCGCGGCGACGTTGCTCGCGAAGTAGGGCACGACGTTGCCCGACCAGTTGTTGCTCGTGTTGTCCATCACGTCGTGGTAATGCGTGCCGGCACGGTCGCCGGTGTAGAGCGTGTTCTTCACCGAACGGGCCGTGAAGTACGACGAGGCCGTCAGGCGGACGCGCAGATCCTCGCCGAGCTGGTCGTCGTAGCCGGCCTTGGCGAGGTACGTCGGGGCCCGCTGATTGGCGGGGCCGGTCTGGCCCTTGATCTCACCGCCGGTCGCGCCCAGCATCGCGAGCCACGGACCGACGCGCAGGTACCCCTCGGCGCCGATCTCGGTCGTGAAGGCGTCGAGCACGAGATTGCCAACGAACGGATTGTACAGCGAACTACCGCCGTCGGTGCGCCGGAAGTGCGCGTCGCCGTAGTTGAGCTCGAAGTGCCCGACCTTGAGCGTCACGTACTCCATGATCTTGTCGAGCACCGGCACGTCCCACGGCGACTCGTCGATCAGCAGGAACCCGTCCTTCACCCAGGTCTCGTTGTGGTTGCGCGACGAGAGATAGCTCGTGAGCGAGAGCCGGATGCCGGAGGCGAGCTGGACGTTCACGAACATGTTCGCCATCGCCGTGTTGAACCCGGGGCCGATGCCGAGCAGTGCGTTGGAGTTCACGCCGTTCACGATGTTGGCGGGCGCATCGGTGGAGTGGGTGAGGCTCTGGAACTCCTGCGCGAAGCCGCCACCGATCGCAAGCGAGAGCCCGTTGAATTTCGCGGTGTCCGTCTTCGGATCCTCGAAGACGGTCAGTCCGTGCCGGTCGAGCGGCCGGATGCGCTGGATGTTCCTCGTGCCCTGAGCCGAGGCGTCGGCGGGCCAAAGAAGGAGTGAGAAGGCCGCCGGCAGCAGCCAGCGATGAGCACGTGTGATCCGCATGATCCGAGGTCCTCGAAAGAGGGAAGCGAGAACCCGATCCGTGCACGCCATGCGACCCTTTCCCACTCCGTCGCGGCGGACCCGTCACGTACCGTGAACGGATCGAACCCTCAGCAGGATTATGCCGGCGCGTGCACGAGTGCGGAGTGAGGACTCCCCTCCGAGACGCGTAGGGGATTGCCGGATTGTAGTTCTACTGTGATCCGCGACCCGTGCCCTCTGGCTACGAGGCTCAGTGCTGAGCCAAGTGGATCACTCGCCTTTGGCGAGCTCCCTCATCCACGCCCCGATCGCCCGCTCGAAGTAGCGCGGATTAAACAGCACCCACTCGCCGAGCGCGCCGGGGATCTCGTACTCCGCACCGGCCGACTCGGCGGTCACCCCACGCTCCACCGCGCTCCGCGCCGCCTGCTCC
>JAYTNC010000010.1:0-2393 GCA_043748515.1 Gemmatimonadota bacterium
CGCCGAGCGGCGGGGCGGGGGTCGCGCGCGGCCCGCGGATGCGCGCGCGGTCGCTCGCCGGACGCGTGCGCCCCGTGGGGACCTCGCGGTAGATCGGCACCTCGAGGGCGGCCGAGAGCGAGTTGCCGCGCGCGGGCACGAAGTCGAACCGGGCCACGGTGCCGTCGCGGAAGAAGCCGCCGCGTCGGCCCGGCCACATCAGCGTGTAGAGCGTTCGGGCGCCGCCGTCATTCGCGTTGAGGTCGATGCCGACGCCCACTCGAGCGAACGGGAAGAGCAGTCGCGCGCGCACCCCGACGTCGGGATCACCGCTGCGCGCGCCGGCATACGCCTCGAGTTGGAGACCGAGCGCGCCGACCACCGGGTTCCCGATGGCGTGGAAGCCCGAGAGCCGGACCTCGGGGATCTCGCGCGATTCGCTGCCGCCGGCGATCGTGCCCGTCGAGGCACCCGCGGTCCAGCTCCAGCTGCGCGGCTGTCCGAGGGAGATGGTGCGACCGCCGTCGACCGGGGCACGCCACTGGGCGTGCAGAGGTCCTGCTGCGACCGTCAGGAGGGCGCAGCACGCGCTCAGGTGACGAAAGTGGGCTGGTAGCACATCTCTACATAGTTCCCGGACCGCACCTACGTCAATCGGAACGCCATCCCCGTCATCTGTCGCATCGAATGGCGTGATAACGGATCGCATCATAGCGACGCGGGGGATGGGTGGCCCCGCCGACTCCGGACTCGGACGATGCGGACAGTCAACGGGAAGGCCATGCGGTTGGTCCAAGGGGTCCTCGCCTTCGGCGCGATCTGCGTGCCGACCGGCGCCGAGGCCCACGACATCGCCGAGCGAGTGACCGTCGTCCATCGGGTCGCGGAGCGGAAATTCGTCGTCGACATCGAGCTCCCCGACTCGAGCACACTCGGCGCGGAGCGGAGACTGGAGACGGCGGTGCGGGCGTTCGGCCTGTTCCATCGGTTCCATGCCGAGATCATCAACAGGAACGAGCAGCCAGTGGAGTCCGACGCGGCCTGGGGCGTGACGCTGTACGCGGCGAAGTCGGACGCCCAGAACTGGTTGGCCGCGCCGCCGTCAGCGCGTCTCAGCACCGGTGCACCGGAGGTGCGGATCGCGCGCCCCTATGGGCTGCAGCTCAACGCGGGCGATCCGATGACGATCGTCGCCGCGCTGCCTGCCTCGAACGAGCCGGGCACCGTCCTGCGCATCACCATGGAATACGAGTCGGCGCCGGCGACGCGCTTCCCGGCCATTCCGATCGCGTCGGAAGAGACCGTTGCGACCGACAGCTGGACCTGGCGCGCCGAGGTCTCGGGCAAGCTGGTGGTCATCTCGGGACGGTTGCTGGCGGACGCCGAGACGCTGGTGCTCGAGGATCTGACAAGCGGGTTGGTGATCTGGCAGAGCCCGCCGCGGCTGGTGCGTGGTGCGGTCGTCCGTCCGAGTGTCGCCGTCGAGGCCGGCCGCCTCTACCGCCTGCGCGCCCACTACTCCGCCCCGGTGCAGCAACAGGCGCACGGTGGCGACACGCCGATCGCGATCGTCTCGCCGAGCTACGCCGCGCACGGCCAGCGGTAGGTGCCCGGCGAGCGATCGGTGAGCGCTAGGCGAGCGCGCCCGAGAACCAGCCGGCGACCTGTGCGCGCAGGGCCGCGTCCCCGTCCTTGTGCCGGTACTCGTTGCTGATGTTGGAGTAGGCATAGTCGGCGGCCCACTCCCCGCCATGCCGCATCACCTGCTCGACCGCATCCAATGCCCGATCGATGTCCGCCGTGGTGGTGCTCGGATGGAACGACAGGCGCACCCAGCCCGGCTTCTCGGAGAGATCGCCGCGGTCGATCCGGTCGGTGATCGCCTTCGACCGCGACGGATCCACGTGCAGCAGGTAATGGCCGTACGTGCCCGCGCACGAACACCCGCCGCGCGCCTGCACGCCGAACCGGTCGTTCAACAGACGCACGACCAGATTGTAGTGCAGCCCCTCGGTCCAGAACGAGAGCATCGCGAGCCGGTGCCGCACCGCGGGCGCGAGCAGGTGCACGCCCGGGATCGCCTGCAACCGGTCCATCGCGTAGGGCACGATCTCCTCCTCGCGCCGACGCATCGCGTCCACCGTCATCGCGTCCTTCAGGTCCACGGCGAGCGCCGCCTTGATCGTCTGCAGGAAGCCCGGCGTGCCCGCGTCCTCGCGCGCCTCGATGTCGTCGAGGAAGGCGTACTGCCCCCACGGGTTCGTCCAGGCGACGGTGCCGCCGCCGGCCTCGTCGGGCACCGTGTTGTGATGGAGCGCCCGATTGAACACCATCACACCCGACGCGCCCGGCCCGCCGAGGAACTTGTGCGGCGAGAAGAGCACGGCGTCGAGAGCCGCTTCCGGATCGCCCGC
>JAYTNC010000011.1:0-2537 GCA_043748515.1 Gemmatimonadota bacterium
GGCGGGCACGTCGATCCGACCAAGCTCGAACAGACGCCGATGGTCTTCACCGCCACGACGATCGCGCTCGCGGTCTCGACGCTCGTGCTCATGGCGATGATCATCCCGATCCGGAAGATGATGCAGGACGTGAAGTAGGAGAGACCGGCGGGACCTCCGGCACCGGGATGGGGCGCGAGGACTACTCGTGCCCCATCTTCTTCTTCAACGCCTCGAGCGCCGCGTTCGCACCGGCCTCGCGATCCGCCCGCTGTCGGGCGCGAGCGAGACCGTCGAGCTCCGAGCGCAACGGCGCGTCGTTCGGCAGGCCGAGCTCCTCGTCGGTCGGGCTGCGTGCGGCCGCGTTGAGTCCCGCGCCCGCGCCAGCATTCGCCTGCTTGAGTTGCACGACCATCTCGTCGTAGTCGCGCTCGGCGAGCCCGAACTCGGCCTCCTGCGCCTCGAGCTTCCGCTCGAGCACCGCGAGCCGCTCGGCGTACTGCGCTTCGAACTTCGCGGCGAGCGCGACGGTCTCGGTGTCGTTGATCCCTTCGGCGAGTGTGCGCCGGCGCGTCGCGGTCGCGAGCTGCTCGCGCTCCACCACGACGCGACGGCGCGTGAGCTCCACGCCCTCGCGCAGGTCCTCGACGCCCATCTTGGCGTGCACGAGGGCCTGCTTCATGTCGGTGATGACGGCGCGGCGGTCGGCGGGCGCGATGCGGCCACCGAGCAGGTCGCCGATCGTCGCGCGGAGGGATTCGAACACCTGGGGACTCCGGAGACGGGTACTCCGCGAATCTACTCGGCGTGCCGCCAGCGTGCCGCCAGCGTGCCGCCAGCGTGCCTCGTCGCGCGCCGCAGCGCCCTGCTGCGCGATGAGCGCGAGCGCGAGGGCCACGTCTTCGCGGGTCAACCGGGAACGGACGTCCGCCAGGATCATCGTCACTCCCTCCAGTCGTATGACGCGCTACTATTACCGCGCGTGACCTACCGTCAAAACCCGTGAGCCCGCGCCAGGATCCGAAACACCTCCGCGTGCTGCATGTCGACGCCGCGCGCCAGTGGCGCGGCGGCGAACGTCAACTGCTGCTGCTCGCCACGGGCATGCGTGAACGCAGCGCCGAACCGCTCGTCGCCGCGCAGCCGGGATCGCCGCTGTTGCAGAAGCTCAAGGCCGAGGGGATCGCCACGGCCTCGCTCGCGATGCGCAGCGACCTCGACCTCCTTGCGGTGCGACGGCTCCGGCGGCTGATCGCCACCTGGCGGCCCGACGTCATGCATGCGCACGACCGCCGCGGCCATGCGCTCGCGCTCGCGGCGCTCATCGGTCGGCGCGCCAGCGTACCGCTCATGGTCACCTGCCGGATCGTGGCGCGGCCTCGCGGACTCGTCCGCTTCGGGCCGCGCGTCGCGCGCTTCATCGCGATCTCCGGCGCGGTGCGCGACGCGCTCGTCTCGGGGGGCATCGCCGGCGAGCGGGTGACCGTCGCGTATCCAGGCGTGTCGCCGTCGCTCGAGGGACGCCCGCGCGACTGGCGCCGAGAATGCGGATGGGACGAGTCCACGCTGCTCGCCGGCGTGATCGGCCCGCTCACCGGCGATGCTGCGAGCGCGCGACTCGCCACGCTGCTCCGCGCGATCCCGCGCGACGCGGCGGCCCGCATGGGACTCGTGGTCCTCGGCGGCCATGCGCGCGGCAACGGAGAGATCGGCGGCGTGCGCGCCTTCCGCGCCGGCTTCGTGCACGACGTCCCGCAGGCGATCGCCGGGCTCGATCTGCTCCTGCATCCGGGCGGCGCCGAGGGACTCGGCACGGCGGTGATCGAAGGCATGGCGCTCGGCGTGCCCACGGTGGCCGTCGCGGCGGGCGGGCTCGGCGAGATCATCGAGGACGGCCGCAACGGACTGCTCGTGCCGCCCGATGACGACGCGGCCTTCGCGCGCGGCGTCGCCGGACTCGTCGGCGATCCCATTCAGCGGCGCGCGCTCGGCGCGGGTGGCCCCGAGCGCGCCCGGAGCTTCGGCCCCGACCGGATGGTGGACTCCATCCTGGCCGCCTACCGTGACCTCATGGAGCGTTCCACGGTCTGACGGGATATATCGGTGTGGTCCCCTGCGTCGTCTCCATCTAGCTTACGACCGTGATCTATATCTGCATCCCGACCTTCGACGAGGCCCCGACCGTGGGCGTCCTGCTCTGGCGCATCCGCAAGGTGTTCCAGGACTACGCGCGCGAGTACGAGATCCTCGTGTATGACGATGCCAGCACCGACGCCACGCGCGACGTGCTGGAGCCGTACGCCAAGGCCATGCCGCTCACGGTGATCGGCGGCAAGACGCGCGTCGGGTACGCGCGCGCCGTCGACGCGCTGCTCCGCGAAGCCTCGGACCGCACCAAGTATCCGCGCCGCGACGCCGTGATCCTCCTCCAGGCCGACTTCACCGATCAACCGGAAGGGATCCCGGAGCTCGTGAAGCGCTTCGAAGGGGGCGCCGACGTCGTCGTCGCCGAACGCGAGCTGCCGACCGAAGCGCCCGATTCCGTGAGGAAGCTTCAC
>JAYTNC010000012.1:0-8519 GCA_043748515.1 Gemmatimonadota bacterium
CGTGGCAGGCCGGCCTTGATGCCTTCGGGACGACGTGAGACGATGTAGGTGCGGTCCATGGCGTTGCGCACGGCGGCCGTCACGCGAACGCCCGAAAGACCGGGGATCTCGAACTGTGCAGAGGCATCGAGCACACGGTGCGCCGGGATCACTCCCACACGCCCGTTCGCCGAGCCCGCGAGCGTCTCGAAGTTGTCGCTGAACTGGCGGCCGACCACCATGCCGTCGAGGCGCACGCGAATGCCGGCCGCCGGATGGTCGAATGCGATCGCCGCGTGCACCCGATGCCGCGGCGCGTAGGGCAACGCGTTGCCGCGCACGTTGACCGTGTCACTCCCGCGCCGGATGAACCGGTCGGAGGAGAACCGCGCCGACGAGAAGGTGTAGTTGCCTTCGAGTGCCAGCGTGAAGGCGTGCTGCCGCCACTTCCCCACGTCGAACGAACCGCCGATCTCCACGCCTTCATGACGAGTCTCGCCTTGATTCGCGAGCGCTGCCGCCGCGGCCGAACCCGCCGACAGCGACGGCTCGATGATCTGATTCGTGAAGTCGAGCAGGAACGCCGTCGCCTCGAGCGAGATCCAGGCGCGCGGCGTGAGACGCGCGCCGAGTTCGTAGTTCCAGCTGCGCTCGGCGTCGAGCTGCAGGGAGACCGGATCGGGCACCTGCGCATCGGGCGCGAGCGTGGGGTCGCGGTAGATGAGCGCGTCCTTCGTGCGCGGCGGCGCGAACCCGCGATGCGCTCCCGCGAAGACGGTCGCGAGCGGACGCGGCGTCCACGCGAATCCGAGGCCCGGGATCACCTCGCTCACGCCGTCGGCGGTGCGAAGGTCCAACGCCTCGACCGTGCGCGAGGTCGACGTGCCGTCGCTCCTGCGCACGCGGCCGCGCGTGATGTGGCGATCGAAACGGAAGCGTTCCATCCGCACGCCGGGCGTGATGTCCAGCGTGGGATGGACGGCGAACCGGTTCTGCACCCACGCCGACACCGCCTCGCCGGTCCGTTCCTCGTCGTCGCGCACGCTCGTCGGCGTGCCGTCCGCCGTCCCGACGACGTACCGGTCTCGTGCCCGTTCACGGTGGTAGCGCGCGCCCACGTCGAGCGCGGACGTGATGCCGCCCACGCTCCAGAGCGTGCGCAGCCGCGGCTCGATCCCGCTGACGTCGAAGCTGCGGTCGCGGGACCCGGTTCCCGCCCCCGGGATGATCGTCCCGCCGGTCGTGCCATAGGTGTAGTCGCGTCGCGTCCAATCGCGCGAGGTGCGATAGCCGTAGGCCGCGGTGCGGAGCGTCGTCACCGGCCCGAGCGCGATCTCGTGCGCGACGGTGGCCGCCTGACGCGCGATCGCCAGACGGTCCGTGGGCATCGGGTGCAGGAACGGCGACGCGCGGTAGAGCGAATCGGTGAGCCCGACGTAGGTCGCGTTCGAGCCCTCGTCGTAGACGCTCACCTTCGCGCTGAAGTCGCCGAACGCGGTGCGCACGCCTCCCTTCGCCGTCACGTCGCGCACGTCGTACCCGAGTCCGTTGAAGTCCTCGGCACGCCGCTGGAATCCCGAGACCAGACCGCGCATCGGTCCACGCGATCCGCCGAGCTCCAGCTTCGTGAACCGCTGACCGCCGGTGCCCCCACGCGCCTCGACACGTCCGCCCGCCCCAGCCACGGGCTCTGCGGTCACGTAGTTCACCACCCCGCCGATCGTCTGCGGGCCGAACAGGATCGATCCGCTGCCCTTGATCACTTCGATGCGCGACATCCGGTCGATCGGCGGCGAGTAGTACATCTCGGGCTCTCCGTACGGCGCGAGCGCGACCGGGATGCCGTCCTCGAGCACGAGGACGCTGCGGCTGCGATCCGGATCGAGCCCGCGGATGCCGATGTTCGCACGGAGTCCGGCTCCTTCCTCCTCCTGCAGATGCACGCCGGCCACGGTGCGCAGCACGTCGTTGGACGAGAGGGGTTGCTGCGCGACGATCCGCTCCGCACCGATCGCGACCGCCGATCCGGGCAGCCGATCGAGCGCATCCGATGCGGCACCGACGACGGTCACGCCGGCGAGCACGGACGGCGCCGCGGTCAGTCGCACGTGCAGCTCGCTCACCGCTCCGTCCCGCACGACTACGCGCGTCGAAGCGAGCGAGTGCCCGATCGCCCGCGTCTCGAGTTGGTGGACGCCTGCGACGATGCCGGCGAACCGGAAGCGTCCGCTCGAGTCGCCGTTCGCGCCGACGCTGGAGCCGACGATCCGGACGATGGCGCCGACAACGGGCGTTGTTCCGTCCTCCAACGTGACTCGACCGTCGATGGTGCCTTGCGCCTCCAGCGCGAACGGAAGCGCGGAGAGCGCAACGGCGAACAAAAGAAGCTTCGAAACGGACATACCGTATAACCCTCTGTGTGAGTTGATCTTAGCCGTTCAATGCGCCGGCATCTACCCGCACTGACAAGAGGCCAGTTCAACACATGAGAATGACTTTCAACAAGTAAATTCGCACATTGGCGCAATCCCGTCAAGACTACTCGTATTTCTACGGTAGCGCGGCTGGGCACGCTGGATGGCAGTCGAAAATGAGCCGTTCGGCACACTATATTGCGCTTCCGTCGTGCGAAGTCGGCGCGTCGGGAGGGCTGGCAGAATGGCTAATGCAGCGGTCTTGAAAACCGCCGACCGCAAGGTCTTACAGGTTCGAATCCTGTGCCCTCCGCTCCGACGCTCCGCGCTCGCGACTCGCGTCGCCGCTCGATTCGTCACGTTCCTCGCCTTGATTCATCAGCCTCGCCCGGCGAGATTGCACGTTCTTCGGGGCGACCTGAGAGGAGACGTGGCAGAGAGGCTGAACGCGGCGGTTTGCTAAACCGTTATACGGGGTTAAACCTGTATCGGGGGTTCGAATCCCCCCGTCTCCGTGGTTCGGGTCCCCCGGTGTGATCGCCGGCGGACCCGTTCTGTTTTCCGCCCAGCGCGCCCGCGACCGAGCGCCTGACCACCCGCTCCGCGCCCATGACCGCCAAGCCCCCGCGCCTCCGCTTCGCTCCCTCCCCGACCGGCTTCCTCCACGTCGGCGGCGCGCGCACGGCGCTCTTCAACTGGTTCCTCGCCCGCAAGACCGGCGGCAAGTTCCTGCTCCGCGTCGAGGACACCGACAAGGCGCGCTCCACCGACGACTCCACCCGCGCGATCTTCGAGGGCCTCGAGTGGCTCGGCCTCGACTGGGACGAGGAAGTCGTCTTCCAGGGCGCCAACCTCGAGCGCCATCGTGCCGACGCGCAGCGGCTCTTCGACGCCGACAAGGCGTACCGCTGCTTCTGCACCGCGGACGATCTGTCGCAGCGCCGCGCAGCCGCCGAGGCCGCCGGTGGTGCCTTCGCCTACGACCGCCGCTGCGACGAGCTCGACCGCGGCACCATCGACGGTCGCGTCGCCGCCGGCGATCCGTTCGTCCTGCGCTTCCGCGTTCCCGACGGCGAGACCGCCTGGCACGACCTCGTGCACGAGCGGATCAGCTTCCCCAACAAGGACATCGACGACTTCGTCATCCTGCGCTCCGACGCGACGCCCATCTACAACCACGCCGTCGTCTCCGACGACATCGCGATGGGCATCACGCTCGTCATGCGCGGCGACGACCACATCTCCAACACGCCCAAGCAGATCCTCCTCTACGAGGCGCTCGGCGCGGAGATCCCGCAGTTCGCGCATCTGCCGATGATCCACGGCACCGACGGGAAGAAGCTCTCCAAGCGTCACGGCGCCACCGCCGTCGGCGACTACCAGCATCTCGGCATCCTGCCGCAGGCGATGGTGAACTTCCTCGCGCTCCTCGGCTGGTCGCCGGGCGGCGACTTCGAGGAGGTCATGACGCTCGACCAGCTCATCCACGCCTTCGACGCCGACGGCCTGCTGCGCAAGGCGAGCGTCTTCGATCCCAAGAAGCTCGAGTGGATGAACGGCCAGCATCTCGCGAAGATGCCGATCGGCGAGGTCGAGACGCTCGTCGCGCCGCTCTTCGAGAAGGCGGGCCTCGCGACGGTCGCCGAACTCGCCGCCAAGCGTGACTGGTTCCATCATCTGCTCGAGCAGCTGCGCGTGCGTTCGCGCCTCGTCGACGAGATCGTCGCGCAGGCCGCGCCCTACTTCGCCGAGACCGTCACGTACGATCCCGACGCGGTGGCCAAGCAGTGGAAGGATCCCGCTGCGGTGCTCTCGTTCATGACCGCCATGCGCGAGTCGCTTGAGACGCATGCCGGGTGGGATCCGCTCATGCTCGAGGAGCTCATGCGGAAGCTCGCCGAGGAGAAGGGGGTCGGTGCGGGCAAGCTGCTGCAGCCGCTGCGCATCGCGCTCGTCGGCATCCCGGCCTCGCCCGGCATCTTCGACGTGATGCTCATCCTCGGCCGCAACCGCACCATCGCGCGCATCGCCGCCGCCGAGCGCCGCCTGCAGGAGCTGGCGGCCGGCGCGTAGATGGACGCGCCGCGCGCTCCCCTCACGCAAGTCGAACGGAAGGTCTATCACTTCCTCATCGACTACCTCGCGGAACACACGTTCCAGCCGAGCGTGCGTGAGATCGCGCGCCATTTCCGGATCCCGTCCACCAAGACGGTCACCGACCTCATCGCCACCATAGCCGACAAGGGCTACATCCGTCGCTCACCCGGCCGTTCGCGCGGCCTCGTGATCGAGGGCTTCGCCGGCGGCGCCGGCACCATGCCCGTGCCGGTGGTGCGCATCGCGCCCGGGCCGGTGATGGTCGCCGAGGATCACGTGACCATCGACCGCGTGTTCCTGCCGGCGGACGACTGCTACCTCGTGCGCGCGCACATCGAGGACGCGCCGGAGCATGGCGTGCGCGCCGGCGACCTGTTGCTCGTGCACCCGGGCGCGCGCGCGGGCGAGGGCGTGCCGGTGGTCGCGCGGGTGGGCGGTGCGGTGCTGGTGCGCTCGCTCGAACGCCGCGGCAACGCGCTCGTGCTGCGCGCGCCGCGCACAGGCGGGGACGACATCGAGGTGGGGCCGGCCGACGATTTCGAGATATTGGGGCCGCTCAGCGGCGTGCTGCGGCTGCCGGAGATCCGCGGCGAGGCTTAGCGCGAGACCGGAGGCGTGGTCTGCTGCTGACGCGCCGCAGCGTCCTGCCGCTCCTTCTCCTTCCGCGCGCGCAACGCGCGCACCGCCGCGTAGAAATCGTCGTCGCGCGCCACGCGGTCGGCCTGTTCCATGATCTCCAGCCGCATCGAGCTCAGCCGGCGCGCGCGCTCCATGCCCGTCGGGTTCCCCTGCACGTTGTTCATCGGCAGCAGGCCCAGCAACGCGGTGGGGATCGAGAACTTGCCCAGCCGGATCATCTGCTGGTCGATGCCGTACTTCTTGCCGTTGCGCTCGAAGGTCCAGTCGCCGGGCGCACGGCCGGGGGCCGGCGTCACCCGGTTGAGCGAATCGACGAAGTCGGCCGCGGTCGCCCAGAGCAACGCCTGGAGCGAGTCGGCGCGCGTCATCGGAACGATCGGCGCCTCGACCACGTCCGAGCGCTGCTGCCAGAGCCGCGGATCGTTGAACGACGGACGGATCCCGAGCGTCGGTCCGCCGCCGCCCACCAGCGGTCCCACGCCACCGACCGGCTCACGCGACGGCGCGACGCCCGTGGGCACACCCGACGGCACGGCGCTCGGCGCGACGAACGGTTCGGCCGGCCGCGGATCGGCGACCGCCTCGCGGCCATCCCCGCCGTCGCGCGCGGGCGCCGTGCTCGGCCCCGTGCTCTGCGGCACCGCGACGATGAAGCTGATCCGCTCCGGCATCACCGCGCGGCCCGACGAGTCGCGCAGGAGGTCGAACGCGACGGGCACGAGCAGCGTCGGGACCACGATCGCGATGAGCAACAGCTGCACCACGAACGCCGCGACCGACACGCGCGGATCCGCGCGGCGCGTCGGAAGCAGTGTCAGGCGGCGCTTCTGCTTCACGCCGCTGCCACGACCGGGTTCTTCACCGTGCTCCAGCCCACCACCTCGACTTCCACCACATCCCCCGCCGACAATGGGCCCACACCTTCAGGCGTACCCGTGAGTACCACATCTCCCGCCTCGAGCGTCACGGCACCGGAGATGAACGCCAGGAGGTCGGCGATCGGGAAGATCATGTCCCGGGTGTGACACCGCTGGCGCTCCGTACCGTTTACTCGCGTCACCAACTCGATCGCCCCGAGATCGGGCGTGCCCCGCTTCTCCGGTCCGATCGGA
Source organism: Gemmatimonadota bacterium (assembly GCA_043748515.1). Classification (GTDB taxonomy): domain Bacteria; phylum Gemmatimonadota; class Gemmatimonadetes; order Gemmatimonadales; family Gemmatimonadaceae; genus Pseudogemmatithrix. Next base: position 6,242 of record JAYTNC010000012.1, read on the forward strand.
CAGAAGGTGTCGTAGCCCTTGGCCCGCCACCACTGCGGATCGCTCTTCTGCAGTTCTCTCGCGCTCACGTCGTTCACAGCCACGATCCCGCGCACCGCGGCGGCGCACTGGGCCGGCGTCGCCTTCGTGAGCGTCGAGCCGATCATGATGCCGATCTCGCCCTCGAAGTCCACGCGCCCGATGCCGGCCGGCAGCACGATCGGCGCCCCGTCGGCCACCACGGACGAGGTGGGCTTGTAGAAGACCAACGGCGTGGTCGGCACCTCGTTCCCCATCTCCTTCACGTGGTCGCGGTAGTTGCGTCCCACGCAGACGATCTTCCCGGGTCTGGTCATCCCCCAATTTACCCCTTCGGAGCCGTTTCGGCCTCCCGGTAGAAGGCCGCCAGTTCCTCGCGGAGCATCGCCCAAGGCCCCTGGATCCTGGTCGCCGGAGGGAGCCCCTCGATCAGACGCCGCCCATACCCTTTCGTTACCACGCGCGGATCGCAGATCACCACCGCCCCACGGTCGGTGGCGGTGCGGATGAGCCGCCCGAACCCCTGCTTGAGCCGCAGCGCCGCATGCGGGATCATGTACTCGGAGAACGAGTCGCGTCCCTCGGCCTCGATCGCCTCGCACTGCGCGGCGGTGATCGGCTCGGTCGGCACGCGGAACGGGATCTTGCCGAGCAGCAATCCGCGCAGCGCGCGCCCGGGCACGTCCACGCCCTCCCAGAAGCTCGCGGTGCCGACCAACACCGCGTCGCCGTGCTCGCGGAAGCGGCGCAGCAGGTCGTCGCGGGGCGCCTCGCCGTGCACGAGCATCGGATGCTTGCCCGCCACGCCGCGCTCCCGCAGCGCGCGCGCCGCCTCCTTCACGTCGCGATGGCTCGTGAAGAGCACGAACACGCCGCCGCCCGCGAACTCGATCAGGTCGGCCGCCGCGTCGATCGTGCGCGCGAGATGCTTCGCGCCGTCGGTGTTCGGCGCCGGGAAGTCGCTCGGGATCGCGAGCATCGCCTGACGCGGATAGTCGAACGGCGAGGCGAGGCTCGCGGTGACCGGCTCGAGCGCGTCGTCGTCGAGCCCGAGCCGCTTGGTGATGAAGTCGAAGCCGTCCCCCACCGCGAGCGTCGCGCTCGTGATGATCGTCGTCTCCATGCGGCGGAACAGGTCCTCGCGCAGCACCGGCGCGAGATCGAGCGGCACCGCCGTCGCGCCGACGTTGCGCTCGCTGCCGCGCAGCTCGAGCCACCGCACGCGCGGCAACCCCTCGCGGTCGGGCTTGAGCGCGGCGCGCAGTGCGTCGCCCGACGTCTGCAGTCGCCGCGCGACGCCGCGCACCTCGTTGAGCAGCGGCGCGAGTTCGTCGGCGCGCTGCTCGTCGGTCTCGAGGCGCTCGCGCACCATGCGGAGGCCGTCGCCGAGGAGTTCGATCTCGGCGAGCAGGTCGTCGAGCGCCGCAGTGAGTCCCGCGCGCCAGATCGGGTCGTCCTGGAAGCTGTCCGTGAGCCGCACCTGCTTCTCGCGCTGGCTGCCGAGCCAGGTGCCGAGCAGGTCGCAGAGCACCGCGCTCTTGTCGCGCGCCGCGAAGAGCGAGGGCACGAGCCGCGCGCGCACGAGGTCGAGGCTCGCGACGCTCAGCAGGTCGCTCCCCTTCGAGAGCGCGCGTTCGAGCGCCGGCAGCAGTCCCTTGCCGCGCCGCTCGAGGCGCGAGAAGAGCCGCTCGAGTCCGCTGCGCGAGACCGACTGCCCGAGGTGATCGGCCGCCGCGTCCTCGAGGTGATGGCCCTCGTCGATGATCAGCCGCTTGAACGCCGGCAGCACGGCCGCCTCGTCCCAGCGCTGCGACGCGCGCCGGACCGCGAGGTCGGCCATCAGCAGGTGATGGTTGACCACGATCACGTCGGCCTGCGCCGCCGCGCGCCGCGCCTTGAACACGAAGCACTTGTCGAAGTGCGGGCAGCGCAGCCGTGTGCACAGATCGCCCTCGGCCGCGACCTCGTCCCACACCTCGCTCTTCGGCTGGTTCGGCAGGTCGGCGACCGAACCGTCGGTCGTCTGCTCCGCCCACTGCTCGAGCATCGCGAGCTCGGCCTGCGCTCCGTCGTCGAACAGCACCGGTCCCTGCAGCCGCGCCTGCTCGAGCCGCAGCAGGCAGAGATAGTTGCGCCATCCCTTGAGCAGCGCGAAGCGCACCTTCTGGTCGGTGAGCGCCTTCTCGAGGAACGGGAGGTCCTTGCCCGTGAGCTGTTCCTGCAGCGTGATGGTGTTGGTGCTCACCACCGTGCGCTCGCC
>JAYTNC010000013.1:0-3272 GCA_043748515.1 Gemmatimonadota bacterium
CCACCGTGGCCGGCTCGAGGTACGCCCCCTTGCAGAGGCGCACCCGGCACTTCTTTTCGTTGGCCCACGCCACATCCTTCGCCGTGCGGCGCATCATGCTCTGCAGCACGATGCCCACCTGATCGGGAAAGTCGCCGTACATCCGCTGTGCAAAGAAATCGAGCGTCCGCTGCGTGTAGTCGCTTCCTTCCATGTCGAGGCGCACGAACGTGCCGTATTGCCGTGCCCGCTCGAGGATCGCCCGCAGTATCTCCTCGCACAGCGCATCCGAGATGTCCTGGCCCAGTGCGGTGAGCTTCACCGAGACGTTGGCATCCAGCTTTCGCTTTGCGATTTCGTCGAGAAGGAGCAGGTACTTCCTTCCCGTTGTCCGTGCCTCTGCCTCCTGGGTCACGCTCTCGCCCAGCAGGTCGAGCGTGGCCGTGATGCCCTTGGCGTTGAGGGCAGCGACGGCGTCGCACGCCGTCTCGATGGTCTCGCCGGCGACGAAGCGCGACGCAAAGCGCTTGGCGAAGCCGTTGTTGCGGACGAACCGGAAGATCGCCTTCCGGCGCGACAGCCAGATGAGTGGTGAACGGAACATCGTGACCTATGGACGCAGGCGGCCCGGCTTCGCCGGCGCCCTTGTGGAAGTGTGGCGCCGGGAACTCACACCGGTTTCCCGGCGGTCGGATAAAACGTCTCGTTGCCTGCGGCCATCGCCACCAGCTTGGCCGCCGGTGCGTAGCGTCCGGGAAAGCGCGTGTTCAGCGCCTCGAGCCGCCGCACCAGTTCCGCCGCGCCGATGGTGTCGACCACGCGCAGCGGGCCCCCACGAAACGGCGGAAAGCCGATGCCGAAGACCGCCCCGATGTCGCCGTCGCGCGGCGCGCGCAGGATCCCCTCCTCCACGCACCGCACCGCTTCATTGACCATCGCCAGCGCGAGGCGCTCCTGGATATCGGCGGCGGTGAACTCCTTGCGCACCGCGCCCGTCGGCGTGAACTGGTACACCGTCTCGTCCACGCCCCCCTTCTTGCCGCTTTCGTCGTACCGGTAAAAGCCCTGCTTTCCCTTCCGGCCCAGGCGGCCGGCGGCAAGGACCTTGCCCAGCGTCACCGACGGCTGCATCCGGTCACCAAAGGCCGCGGCCATGATGCCGCCGCTCTTTCCCGCGATGTCGAGTCCCACCTCGTCGAGCAGCGTTACCGGCCCCACGGGAAAACCGTAGCCAAGCATCGCCTGGTCGATGGCCTCGATGCGCGCCCCTTCGTCGAGCAGCTTGCCCGCCTCGTTGATGTACGGCGCGAGTATCCGGTTGACGTAGAACCCCGGCGCATCGTTCACCACGATCACCGTCTTCCCGAGCCTGCGTCCGAACGCCACCGTCGTGGCAATCACGCCGGGCGCCGTCAGCGGGGTCACGATGACCTCGAGCAGCGGCATCTTGTGCACGGGCGAGAAGAAATGCATGCCGATCACGCGCTCGGGACGCGCGCTGGCGGCCGCGACCTTGGCGATCGGGATGGTGCTCGTATTGGTCGCGAAGATCGCGGTCGGTGCGAGTACGGCCTCGGTCTCCTTGAGCACCGCGTGCTTGACGGAGAGCTCCTCGAAGACCGCCTCGATGACGAGCGGTACGCGGCCGAAGCCGGTGTACTCGACCGTCCCCGAGACGAGCCCGATCTGGTCGTCGAACTGCTGGCGCGTGATGCGACGCTTGGTGAGTCCGTCGCGGATCACGTCGCGCACGGCGGCGACGCCCTTGGCCACGCGGTCGGCGGCGGTGTCCTTGAAGCGCACCGGAACGCCCTGCATCACGCTCACGGCGGCGATGCCCGCGCCCATGAAGCCGCTGCCGATCACCGCGATGCGCGGCACTTCGAGCGCCTTCACGCCGTCGGGCACGCCGCTGTCCTTCTTCAACGCCGTGGTGGCGTAGAAGAGGAACATGAGCTGCTTGCAGACCGGCGTCATCGCCATCTCGCCGAAGAGCCGTGCCTCCTCGGCGTATCCGCTCTCCTCGGAATTGGCCGAATAGCCGGCGCTCACCGCGTCGATCGCCGCGAGCAGGGCGGGATAATGACCACCCGACTTCTTGAGCGTCTGCTCGCGCGCCTGCCGGAAGACCACCGCGCGGCCGAGCATGTTGTCGTCGAGCAGGATCTCCTTGGCGCCGTGCGTGCGGCTGTCGCGCTCCCGCGCGATCGTGCCGGCGGCGAGTTCCTTCGCACGCTGGATCGCGATCGCGCGGAGGATGCTCGGATGCACCATCTCGTCGACGAGACCGATCTGCAGCGCCTTCTTGGCGCGCACGTTCTTGCCCGTGAGGATCATGTCGAGCGCGGCCTGCAGTCCGACGCGCTTGGGCAGGCGCTGCGTGCCGCCGGCGCCGGGGATCAGGCCGAGTTTCACTTCGGGGAGTGCGAAGACGGTCTTGGGCGAGTCGGACGCGATGCGATATGCGCACGCGAGCGCGAACTCGAGCCCGCCGCCGAGGCAGGCGCCGTCGACGGCGACGACGACCGGGACGCGGCCCTTCTCGATGCGGTGGAACATCGCGTGGCCGAAGGCGCTCGCCTTGGCGGCGTCGGCGGCGGTGCGGAACTCGAGGAACTGATCGATGTCCGCGCCGGCGATGAAGTTGCCCTTCTTGCCGGAGATCAGCACCGCGCCCTTGATCGACGTGTCCTTCTCGATGCGGTCGATGTGCGCGGTGAACTCCTCGATCACTGCCGGCGAGAACTTGTTGACCGACTCGCCGGGGAGGTCGAAGGTGAGGACGGCGATGCCGTCGACGACCTCGAGCGTGACTGCGGTGGTCGTGTTCATGCGCGCTCCACGACCATCGCGAAGCCGAGTCCGCCAGCCGCGCAGACGGTCATCAGGCCGAACTGTCCGCCGCGGCGCTCGAGCTCGTTCACGAGCGTGGTCGTGACGCGCGCGCCGGTCGCACCGAACGGATGGCCGATCGAGATCGATCCGCCCATCACGTTGAGCTTGCTGCGGTCCACTGCGCCGACCGGCGACGAGAAGCCGGCGCGCTCGGCCCAGTACTGCGACTCGAAGCCGCGGAGGTTGCTCAGCACCTGCGCCGCGAACGCCTCGTGCATCTCGACCAAGTCCATGTCCTGGAGCGTGAGGCCGGCGCGCTTGAGCGCCATTGGCGCGGCGAGCACGGGGCCCTGCAGCAGCTGCTCGCCCGGATCGAGCGCGGCGTACGCGTACCCGCGGATGTACGCCTTGGGCTTGAGGCCCGCGGCCTTCGCGGCCTCCTCGCTCATGAGCAGCAC
>JAYTNC010000014.1:0-10571 GCA_043748515.1 Gemmatimonadota bacterium
ATGCACGACCGCGACCCGTCGGGCATCGTCGTCTCGGATTCGCGCCGCGACGCGCCGCTCGACGACGTCGACAGCTTCCGCATCATCTTCGACACCTACCGCGATCGCCAGAACGGCTTCGTCTTCGGTACCAATCCCGCCGGCGTCGAGTACGACGGCCAGGTGACGTTCGAAGGTCAGGGCGGCGGCGGCATGGCCGGCGGCGGCATGCAGGGCACCGGGTCGGGCAGCGGCTTCAACGTCAACTGGGACGGGGCCTGGCAGGTGCGCACCCGAATCACCGACAGCGGCTGGAGCGCCGAGTTCGCGATTCCGTTCCGCACCCTGCGCTTCCCGGCCGGCGAGGCCCAGACCTGGGGCGTCAACTTCCAGCGCAACATCCGCCGCCACAACGAACGCGCCTACTGGGCACCGATTCCGCGCCAGTTCAACCTCTACCGCGTGTCGCTGGCCGGGTCGATCAGCGGCATCCGTACGCCCACGCTGCGCAACTTCAAGCTGATGCCGTTCGTGCTCGGTAACGCCATCACCTCTGGCGTACGGCCGGTGGACAGCGAGACGTCGGGCGAGGTCGGTGGCGACCTCAAGTTCAACCTCACGCCCAGCCTGGCGCTCGACGGCACGGTGAACACCGACTTCGCTCAGGTCGAAGCCGACAACGTGCAGGTGAACCTCACGCGCTTCTCGCTCTTCTTCCCGGAGCGGCGCGAGTTCTTCATCGAGAACGCGGGGTCGTTCACCTTCGGCGACGTGGAGGAGCGGAACTACCGCTCGGGCGCAGGCCTGCGCGACTTCACGCTCTTCAACTCGCGGCAGATCGGCCTCACGCCCGATGGGCGGCCGATCCCGATCGCGGGCGGGGCGCGCCTCTCCGGCCGCGCCGGCGCGTGGGAACTCGGCGCGATCGACATGCAGACGCAACAGTCGCCGAGCGGACCGGCCGAGAACTTCGGTGTGCTGCGCGCGAAGCGGAACATCTGGGGGAACTCGGACATCGGCGCGCTGGTGCAGCGGAGAGGCGCGACCGACGGCAGCGGCGACGAGAACGTGAGCTACGGCATCGATGCGAACCTCCGCCCGGGGAGCAATCTCGTCATGAACGCGTACGCGGCGGCGAGCGCGGCCGAGGGCGATTCGTCGGACGGATGGGCGACGCGCGCGTCGGTGAGCTACCGCGATGCGTACTGGAACACGTCGGTGATGGCGAAGGCGGTGTCGGAGTCGTTCGATCCGGGGATCGGCTTCGTGCGGCGGCGCGGGATGCAGCAGGGGTACGCGACGGTCGGGGTGCATGCGCGCCCGAACCTCCCCGGGATCCAGGAGATCGCCCCGTACGTGGAGTTCGATCACATCGCCGACCTGCGCGGCGAGATGGACACGCGGACGGTGCAGGCGGGGGTGAACGTGCAGTTCCGTCCCGACGGGAACATCGAGCTCGAGGTGCGCGACCAGTTCGACCGGCTGGACGTCCCGTTCACGCCGTTCAGCGGGCGCACGATCCCGGTGGGGGCGTACGACTGGCGCGAGGCGTCGCTGAAATGGGTCTCGTCCAAGGCGCGGCCGTTCTACTGGCAGGCGGACCTCGCCACGGGCGGCTTCTACGACGGCACGCGCGACAGTTATGGGGCGACGCTCACCTGGCGCGCGCGCTACGACCTGCTGGTGGAGGCGAACTACACGCGCAACGACGTGACGCTCGCGAGCGGGCCGTTCGCGGCGGACATCGGGCGGCTGCGCGTGCGCTACGCGTGGAGCACCCGGCTCTTCGGGAGCGCGTTCGTGCAGTACAACGCGCAATCCAACACCATCGTGACCAACGCACGGCTCAACTTCCGGTATGCGCCGTTGAGCGACATCTTCCTCGTGTACACCGACCGCCGTGATCAGGGGACGGGTACGCTGGGCGAGCGCTCGCTCGCGCTGAAGGTGACGCGGATGCTCGCGTTCTGACCTCCACGACGACCCTCACGACGACGACCATGGCCACGACGATCGATCCGACGCTCGACGCGCTCTGGATGCCCTTCACCGCGAACAAGGCGTTCAAGGCGCGCCCGCGGATGCTCGTGGGCGCCAAGGACATGCACTATGTGACCGACGACGGACGGTCGATCCTCGACGGCACGGCCGGGCTCTGGTGCGTGAACGCGGGGCACTGCCGTGCGCCGATCATCGAGGCGATCACGAAGGCGGCGGCGACGCTCGATTTCGCGCCCGGGTTCCAGATGGGACACCCGGCGAGCTTCGCGCTCGCGCACGCGCTCAAGGCGGTCCTGCCGGCGGGATTCGACCAGGTCTTCTTCTCGAACTCGGGCTCGGAGGCGGTCGACAGCGCGCTCAAGATCGCGCTCGCGTATCACATCGCGCGCGGGGAGCCGCAGCGCACGCGGTTCATCGGGCGCGAGCGCGGGTATCATGGCGTCGGGTTCGGGGGCATCTCGGTGGGCGGGATCGCGACGAACAGGGCCGCGTTCACGTCGCAGCTGCTGCCGCACGTCGGCCACCTGCCGCACACGCACGACCTCGCGCGCAACGCGTACGCGAAGGGGATGCCCGCGCATGGCGCGGAGCTCGCCGAGGCGCTCGAGGCGATGGTGGCCACGCACGGCGCCGCGACGATCGCGGCGGTGATCGTGGAGCCGGTGGCGGGCTCGACCGGCGTGCTGATCCCGCCGGTGGGCTATCTCGAGCGACTGCGCGCGATCTGCGACGCGCACGGGATCCTGCTGATCTTCGACGAGGTGATCACCGGGTTCGGCCGGCTCGGCTCGCCCTTCGCGGCGCAGCACTTCGGCGTGACGCCGGACATGATCACGCTGGCGAAGGGGATCACGAATGCCGCGGTGCCGATGGGCGCGACGGCGGTGCGCGGTGCGATCTACGACACGGTGATGCAGGCGACGGAGAAGGGGATCGAGTTCTTCCACGGCTACACGTACAGCGGGCATCCGCTCGCGGCGGCGGCCGGGCTCGCGACGCTCAAGCTCTACGAGGACGAGGGGCTGCTCACGCGCGCGGCGGAGATGGCGCCGGTGTGGGAGGCCGCCGTGCATTCGCTGCGGGGCGCGAAGCATGTGATCGACGTGCGGAACATCGGGCTCGTGGCGGGGATCGAGCTCGAGCCCCGGAAGGGGGCGCCGGCGATGCGGGCGTTCGACGTGTTCCTCTCGGCGTTCTTCGAGGAAGGGGTGCTGATCCGGACTACGGGGGACATCATCGCGCTGTCGCCGCCGTTGATCATCTCGGAAGCACAGATCGCCGAACTCCTTGGGAAGGTGCGGAAGGCGATCGAGCGTTCGGCGTGATGAAGGCTGAAGGATGAAAGAGGGCCGCCCCACCTCCATCATGAAGGAGCTCTCGATGCATCGTCGAATCGCCGTTTCGGCCGCGTTCGCTTTTCTGGTCGGCGCCGGTGCGCTCGGAGCGCAGCAGCAACCGCGCGCGCGCGAACTCGGCATCACGCCGCTGATCGGCGGGACGGCGGGGCCGCTCGACGCGATCACCGACGTGAAGGGAGTGGAGGTCGGGCATTCAACGATCATCCGCGGCGCGGCGGGGCCGCTCGTCGTGGGGACGGGGCCGGTGCGCACCGGTGTGACGATCGTGCATCCGCGCGGACGGCAGAGCAACGATCCCGTGTTCGGGGCGTGGTTCACGCTCAACGGCAACGGCGAGATGACCGGCACGACGTGGCTGCAGGAGGGCGGCATCCTCGAAGGGCCGATCGGGATCACGAACACCAGCAGCGTGGGCGTGGTGCGCGACGGGATCCTCGAGTGGCAGGTGGGAACACCGGGGCTGCAGCCGTGGGGACTGCCGGTGAGCGCCGAGACGTACGACGGCACGCTCAACGACATCAACGGCTTCCACGTGAAGCCCGAGCATGTGCGCGAGGCGATCACCTCCGCGCGCGGCGGCGCCGTGCTCGAGGGCGCGGTGGGCGGCGGCACCGGGATGATCTGCCTTGGGTTCAAAGGTGGGATCGGGACCGCGTCGCGGACGCTGCCGGCAGCGCAGGGTGGCTACACGGTCGGCGTGTTGGTGCAGTGCAACTTCGGCAACCAGCGCAACCTGATGATCGCGGGCGTGCCGGTCGGGCAGGAGATCACCGACCTCGCAGCCTGCCGCACGATCGAACTGCCATTGACGGCGGACGAGGAAGCGCGCGGCTTCCGGCGCTGCGCCCCCGGCGCGACGCGTGACGACTCGACGGAGCCCACCGAACTCGGCTCGATCATCGCGGTGGTCGCGACCGACGCGCCCTTGCTGCCGCACCAACTCAAGCGCATCGCCACGCGCGTCTCGCTCGGCATCGGGCGCGTGGGCGGGTTCGCGTCGAACGGGTCGGGGGACATCTTCATCGCCTTCTCGACGGCCAATCCCGGCACGGCGATGCGGAACGACAGCACGCAGCTCACGATGCTCTCGAACGCGCGGATCTCGACGCTCTTCACCGCCACCGTGCAGGCGACGGAGGAGGCGATCGTGAATGCGATGCTGGCGGCGCGGACGATGGAGGGGGTGAATGGGACGCGGGTGTACGGGTTGCCCGCTCCTCGGGTTCTCGACGCGCTGCGGAAGTACGGAAGGATGCGATAGGGGATGAAGGCTGAAGGATGAAAGTGGAAAGATGAACGGCGATGCGGGGGCTCTCGCATCGCCGTTGTGTTTCACTTTCATCTTTCATCCTTCCACCTTCATCTCAGGACCGGCATGGCGAACGATGCGCCAGCCGTCCCCTCGGGCCATCGGGTGGTCACTGTCTTCACCCTGGTATAGAACCGCACCCCGTCCATGCCGTGCTGGTTGTGGTCGGCGAAGGCCGAGTCCTTCCAGCCGCCGAATGAGTAGAAGGCGAGCGGGACCGGGATCGCGACGTTGATGCCGACCATGCCGCAGCGGACGCGGTGCGCGAAGTCGCGCGCGGCACCGCCGCTCCGCGTGAAGATCGCGACGCCGTTGCCGTAGCGATGGCTGTCGCACAAGGCGAGTGCCTCGTCAGCGCTCGCGACGCGCACGACGCAGAGCACGGGGCCGAAGATCTCGTCCCGGTAGATGCTCATCGTGTCGGTGACGCGGTCGAAGAGGGTGCCGCCGAGGAAGAAGCCCGGGCCTTGTGTGAGTGGATGCGTGCGGCCGTCAACCACCAGCGTCGCGCCCTCCTGCACGCCTTCGCCGATGTACCCGGCGATGCGGTCGCGCTGCGCGCCGGTCACGATCGGGCCCATGTCGGGGTCACCCTCCGTCGGCACGCCGATGTCGAGCGCGCGGACGCGGGCGGTCAGGCGTTCGACCAGCGCGTCGGCCGTCGCATCGCCCACCACGACGGCGACCGAGATCGCCATGCAGCGTTCGCCGGCCGATCCGTACGCCGCGCCCATCAGCGCGTCGGTCACCTGCGCGAGATCGGCGTCGGGGAGGACGACGCAATGGTTCTTCGCGCCCCCCATCGCCTGCACGCGCTTGCCGTGCTTCGCTGCGGTCTCGTGTACGTAGTGCGCGATCGGCGTGGAGCCGACGAAGCTCACGGCCTGCACGATCGGGTCGATGAGCAGCGCGTCGACGGCTTCCTTGTCGCCGTTGAGCACGTTGAACGTGCCCGGCGGCCCACCCGCCTCGCTCCACAACTCGGCGAGCCGCAGCGGACAGCTCGGGTCGCGCTCGCTCGGCTTGAGCACCACGCAGTTGCCGGTCGCGAGCGCAGGTCCGAGCATCCAGAGCGGCACCATCGCCGGAAAGTTGAAGGGCGTGATGGCTGCGACGACGCCGAGCGGTTGGCGGAGCGAGTGCATGTCGATGCCGCGCGAGACGCCGTCGGAGAACTCGCCCTTCATGAGGTGCGGGATGCCGCAGGCGAACTCGACGACCTCGAGGCCGCGCTGCAGCTCGCCGCGCGCGTCGGCGAGGACCTTGCCGTGCTCGTTCGAGATGAGCCGTGCGATATCGTCGCGCTGCGCGAGGCAGAGTTCGCGGAACTTGAAGAGGACCTGCGCGCGGTCGGAGGCCGAGCGTTGGCCCCAGGCGTGGGCCGCAGCGGCCGCGTCGTCGATCACGCGACGCGCGTCGGTGGCGTCGGCGAGCGGGAGGTGCGCGGTGACAACGCCGGTCGCGGGGTCATAGACCGGCGCGGTGCGCGTGGAGTGGGCGGCGAGGCGCTCGCCGCCTGCGAAGTGTGTGAGGGTCAGAGCGGTCATGCGCGCGAAGTTACGCGGCCCGTGGCGCTGGCGCCAACACTCAGGCGGCGGTCGCCTTGGCGGCGAGACCGGTGCGCCGCAGCTCGAGCGCGACGAGCACACCGAAAGCGGTGATCGAGACCGCCGAGATCGCACACCAGGGGCAGAAGGTGCGGAGGAGGATGAACTCCGCGTACTTGAGCCGCAGGGTGAAGATGATCGCCGGGTACACGAGCACCGCGAGCGCGAAGGCGGCGCCGCGAGAGTCCTCGCGGCCAGCCAGCGAACCGACGATCGCCACGATGAGGATGAGCGTGTAGCCGATCGCGCCGATGAGGGCAACGTCGACGCCGAGGAACCAGCCGTAGCTGCTCATCTGGGCGATCACGCAGCCGTAGCCGGCGCCGCAGGCGAGCGAGCCGGCCTTGCCGATCTTCCAGAGGTGGAGATAGGTGGCGACGAAGACGTTGATCAGCGCGACGACCGCGATGATCTGCCGGTAGGAGAGGCCGAGGAGTCCGGCGCGGGGCTGGGTCGATGCGTCAGGCATGATGGGGGGTAACTTAACCAGAGTCCGCGGATCGCCATGACCTCCGCGCCCGCCCACAGCCACGCCGAGGCGTTCCCCCATGTCGATCGTGATGCAGAAGCTCACCCCCGTCCTCAAGGTCGAGGCGATCGAGCCCTGCCTGGCCTTCTGGGAGCGGCTGGGATTCCAGAACGTCGCCCAGGTGCCGCACGGCGATCACCTCGGGTTCGTGATCCTCGCGAAGGACGCGGTCGAGATCATGTACCAGTCGCGCGCGTCGGTGGAGCAGGACCTCCCGAGCCTGGCGCGGTCACCGATGGGCGGGAGCGTCCTGTTCATCGAGGTCGAGGACCTCGACGCCGTGATCGAACTCCTCGGCGGCGCGCCGGTGCTGCAGCCGCGGCGGACGACCTTCTATGGAATGGAGGAGATCGCGGTGCGGGAGCCGGCGGGGAATGCGGTGACCTTCGCGATGAAGACGAAGATCGAAGGTTGATCCCTACTGTCCCAGATCGTCGAGCCGCGGATTCACGATCGTGTTGTAGATCGACCCGAAGGTGAAGCTGATGCCGACGCTGCCGTTCAGGCGAAAGGCGGTCGCGAGCGCGCGCTGGCGGGTGAGGACCTCGTCGTCGCTCGCGTCGCCGCGCGGGAGGTAGAGCTGGTCGTTCACCTTGGTGGCCTCGCCGCGGAGATCGAGCGAGAGGCCGCGCGTGATGCGGAAGGAGGTGCGGCCGTTGAAGCTGGCGCTGTACACATCGGCGTCGTGCAGAAACTTGGTATAGCGCACCGACGCGTCGATGGTGCCCCAGGTCTGCCGTGACTCGCCGGCGATCACGGCGCGCGCGACGGGGCGGTGTTCGCTGCCGAGTCCGTAGATGGTGGTCTCCCGATAGTCGAAGTACCGGCTGCCGACCGCGACGAGCGCGAGGAGCTGCCGGCTCGTCGCCTCCTTCCACGGGTAGTAGTTCCACTCGGCGCTCAGGTCGAGCTGGCCGAACGCGTCCTGGTTCCGGAACTCCGAGAGCCCGCCGGCCACGCGTCCGCCCACGGACCAGTGTTCGGTGATGCTGCGGACCACGCGCGCGCTCGCGTCGAGGCTTCGCAGGAAGAAGCGGCGCTCGGTGGAGTCGCTGAGTTCGAAGCGGTTGGCGCGATACTCGTTCTGCGCGTTGAACGAGACCTTCCAGTCCTCGGTCACGCGCGAGGCGCTAAGTCCGCCCGTGATCTCGTAGCTGCTTGAGCGGCTCTCCGAGTTGCCGGAGCCGTTGGCCCGCAGGCGATAGACCCAGAAATTCCAGGGATCGTCGAACGCGGTCATCGTGATGCTCGAGTCGGCGCCGACGGGCGCGTCGTAACGCACGGAGAAACGCTCTCCACCCGGCAGACGCGCGGCGAGCGGCGCGAGGCCGATCTTGGCGACGCGCGCGAGCTCGCGTCGGCGCATGTCGTCGGTGGAGTTGGGCGGGAGGAAAGTGACGATCGTGTCGGTGCGTTCGGCGAAGCGCCGCTGGCCGATGAAGGTCATGGTGTATTCGCCGCCGCCGGCGCCGGTCGTGATGCGCGTCAGGAGCAGATGGACGTCGGCATCGAGGCGGTCCTGCGTCCAGAGCGCGAACGGCAGCTCGGTGACGAAGAAGTTGCGGTCGCAGCCGCCCGTTGGGCAGTCGAGGTAGACGCGGAGGCGGGAATCGGTCGTGGACTGCGCGGCGAGCGCCGACGGCAGAACGAGCAGGAACGCGAAGATCCGGATGCAGCGGGACAGGGAGCGCATAGACGGGAATTACGCGATCGCGGACCTCAGCGTTGTCTCTGCCGCACGCTCCGCCTACTCCTGGCGCAGTCCCAGTCGCACGATCCGCTCGAGCAGCTTGGGGTACGGGATGCCGTCGAACGCCGCTGCCTGCGCGAACTCCTCCTCGCGGGCGATGTCGGGGTTCGGATTGGCCTCGAGGAACCAGGTCCGCCCTTCGTCGTCGAGCCGGAAGTCGACGCGCGCGTACCCGGTGAGCTCGAGGATCCGGAAGATGCGCTTGCTGTCGTGCAGCAACCGCTTCTCGGTGTCCGGATGCACGCCCTCGGCGGCATGGATGGTGATCCCCTTCTTCGCCTGGTACTCGGGGTCGTGCTTGACCCGCGCGGTCGCGATGAGCGGCGCGTCGGGCTCGCGCGTCTCGACGAGCAGTTCCCATGGGGTGAACGCCGCGAGGCGGTCGTTGCCGAGCACGCTCACGTAGAGCTCGCGCCCGGTGATGAACTGTTCGGCGATCGCATCGGTGCCGACGCGCTCGTGGATGAAGCGCACGCGTTCGGCGAGCTTCTCGTCGGTCTCGACCACCGACGCCTGCGAGATGCCGAGGCTCGAGTGCTCTATGAGCGACTTCACGATGAGCGGGAAGGCGAGATGCCGCGGGCGGCGCACCTTCCGGCCGATCGGGAAGACGGCGAAGTCGGGGACGCGGATGCGATGGTAGGCGAGGAGCTTCTTGGAGAGCGCCTTGCCGCGCGAGAGCATGAGGCCGCGCGGGTTGCAGCCGGTGTACTTGACCTTGAGCAGTTCGAGATAGCTCACGACGTTGTGGTCGTAGACCGTCTCGCCGTGGAACTCCTCGAGCAGGTTGAAGACGATGTCGGGCGCGATCGCGTCGACCGCCTCGCGGATGGGTCGCAGCTCCCACTGCACGCCGAGGACGTGGACGTCGTGGCCGGCGTTGCGGAGCGTCGAGATGACGTCGTACTCGGTCTTGATGTCGAACGCCTCGCGCACCGAGAGCACGCCCTCGACCTCCGGAGGCACGAGGTCGGGATGCACGAGGACGAGGATCCGTACGCTCTTCATACGGCGATCCAGTCGCGGCGGCCCTGCCCGACGAGGAAGCCCATGGTGCGCGCGGTGAGCAGCACGAGGAAGTCGGTGAGCAACTGACGCTCGTGCGTGCCCACGCGAAGGCGCAGCTCCTTGCAGCGGCCGATCATGTCCTCGAGGACCTGGTCGAGCGAGAACTGGTACTCGCCCGTCCAGCGCGAGACGATGCGACGGATGTCGCCGCGGTGGCGGCGCAGGAAGCTCGCGGCGGTGGGGCGGGCACGGTGGCGCGGATCATCGGAGAAGAGTCGCTGCAGGTCGTCGTCATAGGTCTTGGGATACTCGACCGAATATATCGCGCGACGATACGTGTAGTGCTCGAACAGCGTCTGCCTGAGTGTGCGCAGCGGATCGACGACCGCGCGCGAGCGATGCGTCGGCGTGACGCCGGCGAGCTCGCCCATGAGGCGATCGACGTACTCGAGCTTCTGCAACGCGGGCCAGCCGACGTAGCGCTTGCGCCAATCGCTCCGCCGCCGCAGCCAGACCGCGAACGTTTCCGCGAAGTCCTCGTCCGGATGGCTCTGCGCATACCACCGGCGCAGGTGCTGCACGTAGCGCTTGCTCGCCGGGTTGGGGCGGTAGGCGTCGGGGTACTTGATCGACGACTTGCCGAAGAGCCGCTGCCACTCACGCTTGCGATGCAGCTGATACCCGTGCTGGACGGCATGGCCGCACTCGTGGCGCAGGATCTTCATGCACTCGTGATGCGTCCCGCCCTCGACCTCGATCAACTGCGTGCGCTCGAGCTTCATGAGACGCGGGTGCAGCAGGTAGAACGGCACGGCGAAACCCGAGACGCCGCCGGGGGAGAACCATTCCTCCGAGACCCAGGCATGCGGCTTGAGCCTCAGACCACGCTCCTCCAGCTCGCCGTGCAGTTCATCGATGCAGTCCTGCACCCAGGTGCCCTTGAGCTGCAGCCCGAGATCCTTGAAACGCAGCAGCAGCAGGCGCTCGTCGGTCCAGGTGGCCCAAGGGTATCGGTTCAAACGGCGTCCGA
>JAYTNC010000015.1:0-5187 GCA_043748515.1 Gemmatimonadota bacterium
CACGATGCCGGTGGAGTTCCCGCGCGCCTACACCGTGATCTCCTCCGGCCTGCTCAACGATGTGCAACCGATCGTCGCACCGGACACCGCGTCGATCCCTCTCGCGGGCGAGATCAAGTTGCGCGTCCTCCAGATGGCGCCATCTGGCGGGACCGTCGATGTCTACGTTACCGACCCCAATGCCGCGCTCGCCGGCGCCACGCCGGTGTTCCAGGACCTGCCGTTCCGCGGGAACACCGAGTATCTCGTGCTTCCGGTGGGGAACGTGCGGATCCGCATCACGGTCGCGGGGAGCACGACCACGCTCGTCGACCTGACGCGGTTGTTCGGTGAGCGCGTGATGCGCACGGTGGTGATGACCGACGCCGCAGGCGGCGGTGCGCCGTTCACCGGGCTGCTCCTCGTCGACTTCTGATCGCGCGACGGCGTTGCGCGCGATCCGTCGCGCGATCCGTCGCGCGTGAGTTCAGCGGAAGCGCCAGAAGACCGAGCCGTCGGCGCGTCGGATCTGCAGCAGCCGGCGTTCGGACGGCGAGCGGCCCTCCGTCAGCACGGCGTGCAAGTCGGTGAGCAACGCCGGATTGCCGAACAGCGTGTGACCGAGCGCATCGCCGCGGACCCGGGTCGCGTCCACGGTCGTCATCCCGCTCAGCACGGTGAGCGAGTCGCCGCCGAGTCCGAGCCGGAGCACGCCATTGAGCACGCGCGAGGCGCGCAACGCATCGTCCTCGCTGGAGGCGTAGAGCGTCACACCCTGGGCGCGCTGACGGATGACCGGCAGGATCTCGCGCGCGAAGATCCGCGCGTCGACGTCGGGCGCGGCGAAGACCACCTGCCCGAGGCGGGGCAGCGAATCGCGCGGATCGACGAGCGACATCGCCTTGCTCAGCACCTCGGAGCCCATCGAGTGGGCGATCACGTGGATGCGGTCGGGTTGCGCGCGCGGGAGTTGATCACGCAGGAGCCGAAGCAGGTGCCAGCCGGCGTTGCGCGCCGTCTGCTGGTCGCGCACGTAGCCGCTGAGCGCACCGGCCGACGGCCAGGCGAAGAGCACCGCGGTGCCGTCGAATCCCATGTCGGCGACGAGCTGTGCGAGCCGCACCGCCGCGTCCTCGAACGAGCTGTTGTAGCCATGCACGAAGACGAGGATGTCGCGCGACCTCGTGCGCGCGAGGTCGTCGCGCACGCGCTGGAGGAAGCGCAGCGAGTCGGCGGGAAGGAGCGAGTTCATGAACATCACGCGCGACGGATCCGGCTCGGCCTCGCCGCCGGCGCGCGGGATCTCGCCCTCGGCGCGCACCTTGTACGAGGGGACGCTCACCTGTCCGAGGCCCCAGCTGAGCTCGTTCGCGTCCTGCGCACCGAACCGGAAGCCCGGTCGCTCGGCGTTGATGCCGCGCCGCGTGGTCGCGACGAGCACCGGGATGCGGACCGTGCCGGTGTCGAGCGCGTTCCACGCGCGGGCGTCGTCGGCGCGCGGCGGGAAGAGGTCGGGACCTGCGCGAAGTGACTCGGGGGGCGGCGTGATGAATTCGAGGTCCGCGACCGGCGGCTTGCGGCTCCCCCCGCAGGCAAGGGCGATCAGCGAGACGGTGATGAGGAGCGTTCGCCTCGCGGACGCCGAGGGTGCGGAAGTCGGCACGGAGTGGCGCGGGCTCTTCACGGCGGGATCGGTGCTCGTTTCGCTATGCATCCGCTGAATATATCCTGAGGGCACGAGGTGGCCGCCGCATGTCGGCGATGCCGAAGGGGACCATGAGGTCGAAGTAACCGAGGTCGCCTGGCGTACCTGGTGAGCCGCTCTACCCGAGCTCGGCCAGCAACTCGAACAGCCGCGCGGCACTCTCCGGCCGCCCCGCCGGCTCCTTCGCCAGCAACCGCATCACGAGCGCCGAAACCGCCGGCGGCACATCCGCGTTCCGCGCGGCGACCGGCACCGGTTCTGTCGACAGCACCTTCGCGATCAGCGACACCACCGACGTCGCCTCGAACGGCGCATGCCCGGTGAGGCACTCGTAGAGCACGACGCCGAGCGCGTAGAGATCGGCGCGCGCATCCACCTCCTCGCCCACCAGCTGCTCCGGCGACATGTAGGCCGGCGTGCCGACGATCAGCCCGCTCTGCGTGCGCGCGGACGACGCGGCGGCGAAGCGCGCGATGCCGAAGT
Organism: Gemmatimonadota bacterium; assembly: GCA_043748515.1. GTDB lineage: Bacteria > Gemmatimonadota > Gemmatimonadetes > Gemmatimonadales > Gemmatimonadaceae > Pseudogemmatithrix. Next base: position 2,168 of record JAYTNC010000015.1, read on the forward strand.
CCATCACCTTGAGCACGCCCTCGCCATCGAGGAGCGCGTTCTCCGGCTTCACGTCGCGGTGGATCACGCCGGCCGCGTGCGCGACGGAGAGCGCCTCGGTGAACTGCCGTGCCAGCGCGAGCGCGCTCGCCACGCTGAGCCGTCCGCGTGTGTCGAGCAGTTCGCGCACGGTGAGGCCCTGCACGTACTCCATCGTCACGAAGGCGATGCCGTCGGACTCACCGAGATCGTGCGTTCGCACCACATTGCGATGTGAGATGCGTCGCGCGAGCCGGATCTCCGACTTGAGCTGCTCGGCGAGTACGGGATCGCCGGAGAGGAGATCGCGGCGGATCGTCTTGATCGCGACCTCCTCGACGAGCTCGCGGTCGTGCGCGCGATAGACGACACCCATCCCGCCACGCCCGATGACGCCCCGGATCTCATAACGGCCGGCGAGCAACGCGCCGGGTGCGAGCGCATCGGTGCCGGCATCGGCGGCGGCAGGGGATGCCGCGTACTCGCTCGTCGCGAGCGTGATGTCGGTACGGAGCTGCTCGAGCTGCTCGCGGAGTCTGGATTCGCGCGCGCGCACCCCGGTGGCCATCGAGTCGAAGACGCGGGCGAGGCGTCCGAGCTCGTCGTCGCGCGCGGTGATGGCACCGAGCGAACCGGCCGCGTATGTGCCCTTCTCGACTGCCGCCGCCGCGTCGATCACGCGCGTGACGTGACGCAGGTAATCGACCTCGCGATCGTGCCAGCGTTTCTTCTCGAGCGAAGCACCGATGCGCGCACGCAGCAGCACCTGATCGAATGGTTTTGCGAGATAGTCCTCCGCACCGTGTTCGATGCACCGCACCACCGCGGCGAGATCGTCGAGTGCCGAGATCATGATCACGGGGAGGCTGCGTGTCGCCTCGTTCGACTTGATGCGATCGAGCACGGCGAAGCCGTCGAGATCAGGCATCATCACGTCGAGCAGTACGAGATCGAAGCCGCCGCTGGCGACCTTCCGCAGGGCTTCCTCGCCGCCGCCGGCGGCGTCTACCGCGTAGCCTTCGCGCGTCAGGCGGCGCGCGAGCACCGTGCGGTTCTCCTCCACGTCGTCCACGACAAGGACGCGTCCCTTGTGCGCGGTCACCGCCGACGTGGAGCCCGGGGTCGGTGCGCTCGCTGGCGCGCGTGCTGGTGCGCTCGCCGGCTCGGTGCGATCCGCAGGGACCGGCACGACGAGTAACTGGCGCGCGGCGCGCGCGATGCGCTCCACATCCATCGCGAACTGCGCTTCAGGATCGCCATCGAGCAGTGCCGAGGTCGCACTGAGGATCCGCCCTTGCGGTGCGCGCAGTTGCGTGAACAGCGTGCGCAACGCATCCGCGCGCGCCAGCCCACTCGGCGGGAGCGCCGCCTGGATCAGTGTCAGCACCTCGCGCGCCGCCACGCAGATCGTCCGCAGTGCGTTGGCCGCCGCCGAGTCCGGCGGCACATCCTCGGCGAGGAGTTCGGCGTAGCCGAGGATATGATTGACGGGGGTGCGGAGTTCGTGCCGAAGCTCCGCCGCGGCCTCACTGGTCAGCGCGTGCGAGGGCTCGGAGCCACTCGTCATGGACGCGGTGGCAGCAGGGTCTCGATCTTCCCGAGCAGGCGCGCCAGATCGATCGGCTTGGTGTCGTAGTCGTTGGCACCCGCTTCGAGCGCCCGCTCGCGGTCACCGGCCATCGCGTGCGCGGTGAGTGCGATGATCGGCAGACTGTGTGTGGCCGGCGCGGCGCGCAGCTGTCGCGTGGCCTCCCAGCCGTCCACCTCGGGCAGGCTCATGTCCATCAGCACGAGGTCGTAGCCGCCGACCGTCGCCATCTCGACGCCTTGGCGGCCGTCCACGGCGATGCCGATCTCGTACCCACGCCGTTCGAGCCGGCGTGAGAGCATGTCGCGATTCATCTCATTGTCCTCGACGAGCAGGATCCGGATCATCTCTGACTTCCTCCACGTGGTAGGTCGCGCCGCCCTATCGTCCGGATCCGATCATCGCACCTGCGGAGCTGGCGCTGGCGACCAGCGCGCCGATCGCTCGCACCAGCTCCTCCGGCCCTCCGCCCTTCTGAACGATCGCCTCGACGCCACCATTCAGTCGCGCGCGGTCCACCTCAGTAAGCTCCTTCGCCGTGATGACGATGACCGGCGGTGCAGACTCGGCACCGCGTTCGCGCAACGCTTCGAGGAAGCCGAATCCATCGAGCTCCGGCATCAGGAGATCGAGTAGCACGAGCGCAGGCCGCTCGCGCGCGATCGACTCGAGTCCCTCGCGTCCGTTCGCCGCCTCGCTCACGCGCCAGCCGCCGCGCTCGAGCGTCTGGCGCAGGAGGCGCCGCGTGCCCTTGTCGTCATCCACGACGAGGATCCCCGCGCCTGGCGTCCGTCCCGCGAGTCGCTCGACCGCGGCGAGCAACTGGGCCCGGTCGATCGGCTTGGTCAGATAGTCGGCGGCGCCGAGCGCCATCCCCATGTGCTGTTCGTCGAGGATCGTGGCCATGATGACCGGGATGGTCGCCGTCGCCGGATCGGAGCGCAACGCGGCGAGCACCGCCCACCCGTCCATGCCCGGCATCATCACGTCAAGCGTGATGAGCGCTGGACGGCTCGCGCGAGCGCGTTCGAGTCCGGTGCGCCCGTCCGCCGCCTCCTCCACGCCGTAGCCCGCCTTCGTCAGATGCCGGCGGAGCAGCGCGCGCGCCGAGGGATCATCGTCGACGATGAGGATCCGCGCGGCGCCGGCCGCGGCGCCAGCCGTAACGCCGGACGTGACGCCAGCCGCCGCGCTCGTCGCCTCCGTCTCGTCGGCGACCGCGGTCTGTCCCAACTGCACCGGGAGGCGGACCGAGAACGTCGATCCCTTTCCGACCGCGCTCGTCACCGAGATCTCGCCACCCATCATCCGGCAAAAATGTCGGCTGATCGCCAGTCCGAGTCCCGTCCCGCCGAAGCGCCGTGAGGTGGATGCTTCCGCCTGTGTGAACGCCTCGAACAATCGCGCCAGTTGT
>JAYTNC010000016.1:0-2315 GCA_043748515.1 Gemmatimonadota bacterium
TCTCGCGCAGCTCGTCGATCACGGCGGCGTGCAGGTCGACGACGCCGGTGACGCCGAGCTGATCATCGTGAACACCTGCGGCTTCATCGACGCGGCCAAGGCCGAGTCGATCGACGCGATCGTCGCCGCGGGGCGCATGAAGTCCGAGGGCAGCGCGACCGCCGTCGTCGCCGTCGGCTGCATGGTCGAGCGACACAAGGCCGAACTCGCCGACGCGCTCCCCGAGGTCGACTTCTTCCTCGGCGCGTCGGAGTCCGAGCGACTCATCCCGATGCTGCACGAGCGCGGGCTCATCGGTGACCCGGTCACGCAGCATCCCGGCGTGCGCCTCTACGCGGGCGACACGCCATTCGTGCGCTACCTCAAGGTGAGCGAGGGCTGCGACCACGGCTGCGCCTTCTGCGCGATCCCGCTCATGCGCGGCAAGCACCGCTCCTTCGCGCTCGACGAGATCGTGGGCGAGGCGCAGCTGCTCGAACTGCAGGGCGCGCGCGAGGTGAACCTCGTCGCGCAGGACCTCGCGCACTACGGTCGCGACCTCCGCGACGGGGCGCGCCTCCCCGAGCTGCTCGAGGCCCTGCTCCGCGGGACCACCATCCCCTGGTTCCGCAACATGTACCTCTACTCGGCCGGCATCACCCCGCGCCTGCTCGAGGTCATCGCGAACGAGCCGCGCATCCTCGCGTACCTCGACATGCCGATCCAGCACGCGTCCGACGCGGTGCTCGAGCGCATGCGGCGCCCCGAGCGCCAGCGCACCATCCGAGAGAAGGTCGCGCGCTTCCGCGAGGCCGTCCCCGGCGTCGCGATCCGCACCACCTGCATCGTCGGCTTCCCGGGCGAGACCGAGGACGACTTCACGCAGCTCATGGAGTTCCTGCGCGAGATCGAGTTCGAACGCGTCGGCGTCTTCACCTATTCGCCGCAGGAAGGCACGCGCGGCGCCGAGATGGTGGACGACGTCCCCGAAGACGTGAAGCGGCACCGGCTCGAGGCGGTGCAGGAGCTGCAACGGCACATCACCGCCGAGCGCTACGAGTCGCGGATCGGCAGCGTGGTCCCCGCGCTCGTCACCGAAGCCGCCGGCCCCGACGGCATCGCGATCGCGCGCCTGCCCTGGCAGGCCGACGACATCGACGGCGTCACGCGCGTCGCGACCGATGCGCGCGCGGGGAGCCTGATCGAGGTCGAGGTCACCGAGGTCGTGGACGATTACGATTTCGAGGCGCGCGCCCTGCGACTGCTCTCGGCGCCGCCGGTGCCGCAGGCCGCTCCGCGGAGTGGTCGATCCCTGCCGATGGCTGGCGCCTCCATGGGGAGCTTCGGACGGTGATGCGCCGCCGCGTGGGTCGCCACGCGCTCGCGCTCGTCCTGCTCATTCCCGTCGTTGGTTCCTGCTTCTCGCGCCCAATCGAACCCGAGGGGACGCCGTTCCCGATCCCCGCCGCGCCGCGCCGCGCGCCCGCGCCGGTCGCACCCGCGCCGGTCGCACCCGCCGCACCCGCGCCCCGGGCGGCGGAGCCGATGCCGAGCGAGCGGACGCCCGCCGGACCGAGCGCCGGATCCGGGCCGCTTGTCCGCGTCGCCCTGCGGGTCGCGCGCGACACGGCCGCGCTCGACGCGACCGGCCCCTGGCGCCTGCTCGACGCGCCCGGGGGCGTGCTCGTGCGCTCGCGCGCCGACGATCGATGGCGCCTCGAGCGCCGTGCGCGGCAGCTGCGGGCCGTGCGCGGCGACGGCACCGCGACCACCTGGCAGAACGGCGCGCTCATGCAGTTCCCCGACGACGCCGGCGTCGCCCGGTCGGCCGGGAAGGGCTACCGTGGCGCGCTCGCCTTCGTCGCGACCGACTCCGGGATCCTCGTCGTGAACCACCTCCCGCTCGAGGATTACCTGCGTGGCGTGGTGCCGCTCGAGATCGGTGAGCGCGGCCCGGCGGAGCGCGCAGCCGTCGAGGCGCAGGCGGTGGCGGCGCGCTCCTACACCGTCACACGGCTCGTCGCCGCGCGCGGCGGGTCCGCGCGCGGCCCGGAATACGAACTGCTCGCGTCCGTGAGCGATCAGGTCTACGGCGGCCGTGACGCCGAGCGCCCCTTCTCCGATGCCGCGGTGAACGCGACGCTCGGCCTCGTGCTGCGCTACGGCAACCGGGTGGTGAACGCGCCCTTCTACTCCGCCTGCGGCGGTGAGACTGCCGCGGCCGAGGAGGTCTGGCGCACCAGCGGCGAGCCGCACCTCAAGCGCGTGAGCGACAAGATCCCCGGGAGCGACCGGTTCTACTGCGACATCGCCCCGCGCTTCGCCTGGACGCGCGC
>JAYTNC010000017.1:0-6962 GCA_043748515.1 Gemmatimonadota bacterium
CGCGCCGGTGAGCTTCGCGAGCCGGCGCGCGATCTCCGTCTTCCCCACGCCCGTCGGGCCGATGAGGATGATGTTGTTCGGCGCGATCTCGTCGCGGATCCCCTCTGGCGCGCGCTGCCGGCGCCACCGGTTGCGCAGCGCGATCGCGACCGCCTTCTTCGCCTCCGCCTGCCCGACGATGTACCGGTCGAGCTCCGCGACGATCTTGCGCGGCGACAGGTCGGCGAGACGCGCGAGCGCCTGTTCCGTGCGTGGCGACGGCATCAGGTGGTCGGTTCGACGATGGTGATCTGCGTGTTCGTGTAGATGCAGATCTCGCCGGCGATCGTCATCGCGCGCTTCACGATCTCGACCGGCGCCAGCGTCGTCTCGCGCGAGAGCGCGCGCGCCGCCGCGAGCGCGTACGAACCGCCCGACCCGATCGCGAGGATGCCGTCATCCGGCTCGATCAGCTCGCCGTTGCCCGAGAGCATGAAGGCGTTGTCGCGATCGACCACGATCAGCAGCGCCTCGAGCCGGCGCAGCGCCCGGTCGGAGCGCCATTCCTTGGCGAGCTCCACCGACGCGCGCGCGAGATTGCCGGGATGCCGTTCGAGCTTCTCCTCGAACTTCTCGAAGAGCGTCAGCGCGTCGGCGGCGGCGCCGGCGAAACCCGCGAGCACCTTGCCGCCCTTGAGCGCGCGCACCTTCACGGCCCCGGACTTCATCACGGTGTCGCCGACGGAGACCTGGCCGTCGCCGCCGATGGCGTACTTGCCGTCCTTGCGGACGGCGAGGATGGTGGTCGCGTGGAAGGTCGGGAGCGTCATCCGGGAAATATAGCGGGGGGTGCCACCGCGAGCCCGACTCCGCCCCGGGGCATCCTCACGCGCGCGGGTGCGCGCTCCGGTGCACCTGCTTCAGTCGCTCCACCGAGGTGTGCGTGTAGATCTGCGTCGTCGAGACGCTCGCATGACCGAGCAGTTCCTGTACGGCACGCAGGTCGGCGCCCTGGTCGAGCAGATGCGTCGCGAACGTGTGTCGCAGGGAGTGCGCGCTCAGCCCCGCCCCCTCATCCACGCCCCTCAGCCGCGCGACCACCGCGTTGTGCAGCGTCTTCGCACTCATCCGCTTCCCCAGCCGGCTCAGGAAGAACGCCGTCCGCTCGGCGGCCGGCCCCACCTGCGCGATCAACGACTCCCGTGCCCGCTCGTACTCCCGCAGCGCACGCTGCGCATGCCCGCCCACGGGGACGATCCGCTCCTTCCGCCCCTTGCCGCGCACCTTCACGAGGCCGCCCAGCAGGTCGAGATCGGACCGGTTCACGCCGCGCAGCTCCGAGAGGCGCAGCCCGGCAGAGTAGAAGAGCTCGAGGATCGCCAGGTCGCGCACGTCGGTAAAGCGCCCTTCCTGCGCGCGCGTCGCGGCGGCGGAGAGCAACGTCTCGACCTGCGCCCGGTCGAGATGCCCCGGCAGGTGCCGTTCGATCTTCGGCGCCCCCACCGCGCGCGCAGGGTTGGTCTCGACGAGGTCCGCGCGGTGCAGGAACCGGTAGAAGCTCCGCACGGCCGACAGCGCGCGCGCGCTCGAGCGCCGCGACAGCCCCTGCCGCGCCAGATGCGCGAGCCACGAGCGCATGACGAGCCGATCGACCCGCTCCCACGCCACCGACTCGGCGGCGAGGTGCACTCGCACGAAGTCGCGGAACCCGCCGAGATCGCGCGCGTACGCGACGATCGTGTGCGGCGAGACGTTTCGCTCCTTCTCGAGATGCGTCAGGAACTGTGCGACATGGTCGTCGACAGGTTCGCCGACAGGCTCGTCGACGCGGTCGGCGGCCGCGCGCACCCGCCGCGCCTCAGTCGAGGTGGCGCGGGCTCGTCATCTCGCCGAAGTGCGCGGCGAGCGACGAGAGGAAGCTGTCGACGTCGCGCGACGGTCCGCGCAGCTTCATGAAGACCCGGTAGAGCGGCGGATCCACCCACCCCTCCTCCGTGATCTGCACCTCGACGCCCGCCGCGCTCTCGAACACGTCGTACTTCCAGACGCCACCGAACTTCATCGCTTTCTCGGCGTCCTCCGTGTTCGGGATCATCGTCGTGACCATTCGCCCCGGCGGCGAGATCGAGGTCACCTCGACGGAGGCAAGACCGCCGGTGACCCGATTCTGCTCCCAAGATTCCCTGCGCAGTCCCGTGAGGGCGCGCACCGAACGCACGTCCGACCACCACCGCGGGTAGTTCCCCACGCGACGCATCACGTTGAACACCGAGTCGGCCTTGGCGCTCGTGATGACGACCGAGCTCCGGATCGTGTGCTCGCGCGGCAGGCTCCGGCCGTAGAACCAGAGACCACCCACGATGAGTACGGCGAGAATGATGAGCTTCTTCACGGTCCTGTCTCCAACGCGGGGGAACCCACCACTCCTGAGAATTGACGCCACGAGTCGAGCTCGCGTAACGCCCGCTCCGCGTATCGCTCCCGCTTGACCACCTTGTCACGCGGCGGGTCGGGGAGCTCCTCCAGGAGCCCGAAGTTGGCGTTCATCGGCTGGAAATGGGCCGGATCGGCCTCGCGCAGGTACCGGTAGAGCGCGCCGAGCATGGTCGTCGGAGGCGGGACCACCGGCTCCTGTCCGCGCAGCAGCCGGTCGAGGTTGATCGCAGCCAGCAGTCCCGTCGCCGTGCTCTCGGTGTACCCCTCGACCCCGGTGAGCTGCCCCGCGAACATCGTCGTCGGCGCGTCGCGAAGGGCGAGATGCGGCGAGAGATGCGCCGGCGCGTTCAGGTACGAGTTGCGGTGGATGCTCCCGTACCGAAGGAACTCGGCGTTCGCGAGGCCCGGGATCAGCCGGAACACCCGCGCCTGCTCCGGCATCCGGAGCCGCGTCTGGAATCCCACCAAGTTCCACATCCGTCCAGCCTTGTCCTCGCGACGCAGCTGCACCACCGCCCAAGGCCGCTTCCCTGTGCGCGGGTCGCGCAGCCCGATCGGCTTCATCGGCCCGAACCGCAGCGACTCGCGCCCGCGGCGCGCCATCTCCTCGGCCGGCATGCACCCCTCGAAGTACGGCACCGCGTCGAACTCGTGCGCCGTGAACTGGTCGGCCGTCGTGAGCGCGTCGATGAACGCCTCGTACTCGGCCTTGTCCATCGGGCAGTTCAGGTAGGCACCACCATCTTCGGCGCCGCCTTCCATGGTCTCCTTGTCCCAGCGCGCCTGGCGGAACACGATCGTCTCGTCGATCGACTCGATCGAGAGGATCGGCGCGATCGCGTCGTAGAACGCGAGCGACTCCACGCCGAGACGCGCGCGGATCGCCTCGGCGAGCGCATCGCTCGTGAGCGGCCCCGTCGCGACGATCCCGGGCGAGGGCAGCGTGCTCACCTCGCCGCGCTCGACCGTGATGTTCGCGTGCCGGTGCACGCGCTCGTGCACCCAACCGCTGAACAGGTCGCGGTCCACCGCGAGCGCCGAGCCCGCCGGCACGCGCGCCGCATCGGCACCCTCCAAGATCATGCAGCCGAGTGCGCGCATCTCGGCCTTGAGCAGGCCGTGCGCGTTGGTCACCTCGGTGCTCTTGAACGTGTTCGAGCAGACGAGCTCGGCGAGCCGGTCGGTCTGGTGCGCGGCCGTGCGCCGCCCGGGCCGCATCTCATGCAGCACCACGCGATGCCCGCGCTCCGCCAACTGAAAGGCGGCCTCGCTCCCTGCGAGGCCGCCCCCGACGACATGGATCTCCGCACGGTCGGTCACGCCGTCGCCGCCTCGGCGTCCGCACCGTCCGGCGTCTCGACGTCCCATTCGTTCTGGCACTTCAGGCAGCGGCGATAATGCCCGCGCGTCTTGGTGCTCTTCGCCTCGGCGCCCACGTTGCCGCAGTCCGGACAGGTCTCCGCCATCGGCTTGTCCCAGCAGACGAAATCGCAGTTCGGATAGTTCTCGCAGCCGTAGAACGCCTTGCCGCGCTTCTTCGATCGCCGCGCCGCGATGTCGCCGCCGTCCTTCGGGCACTTCACGCCCGTCGGCATCGACTTCGTGCCGCGGCACTTCGGGAAGGTCGAGCAGCCGAGGAACTCGCCCGAACGCGAGCGCCGCACGACCATCGGCTTGCCGCAGAGCGGGCACATGTAGTCGGTCAGCACCGCCGGCACACGCTCGCCCTTGAGCGGACGCGTGTACTTGCACGTCTTCGGATGATGCTCGCAGGCCACGAACGGACCGAAGAAGCCCCCCTTCGGCACGAGCTTCCCGCCGTCGAGCGGGCACCGCTCGGTCTCCAGCGCGGAGAGGTCGTGCGCCTCGCGGATCAGCGCCTCGGCGTCGACCGAGCCGATCGAGACCTCGAACGGCGTCCAGAACTCGGCGAGCACGTCGCGCCAGTTCATCTTGCCTTCCTCGACCTTGTCGAGTTCCCGCTCCATCGACGCCGTGAAGCCGATGTCGAACTCGCGCGGGAACTGCTTCACCATCACCTTCTCGACCGACTCGCCGAGCGGCGTGGGGAAGAACCGGCGCTGCATCAGCTCGGCGTAATGCCGCTCCGTGAGAGTCGAGATGATGCTCGCGTACGTCGATGGCCGTCCGATGCCGCGCTTTTCCAGCTCCTTCACGAGCGACGCTTCCGAATAGCGCGGCGGCGGCTCGGTGAAGTGCTGCGACGGATCGACCGACCGCACCGGCACATGCTCGCCGGGCTCGATCGCCGGCAGCGCCTGCTCGTCCTCCAGCGCCTTCGAGTCGCCCTCTTCGCGCGTCTCGCGGTAGAGCGCGAGGAAACCCTTGAACTTCACCACCGATCCAGTGGCGCGGAACAGATAGCGCCCGAGGTCGAAGTCGACCGTGGTCGTGTCGAACACCGCCGGCGCCATCTGACTCGCCATGAAGCGCTGCCAGACGAGCGTGTAGAGCTTGAGCTGCTCGGGCGAGAGATACCTCGCGACGCTCTCCGGCGTGCGCGAGGGATCGGTCGGACGGATGCCCTCGTGCGCGCCCTGCGCCGGATCGTCCTTCGCGCCCGGGTAGAGCTGCGGGGTCTTCGCCAGGTACTCGGCCGGGAGCTTGGCCTTCGCGAGGTACTCGGTGAGGTACTCGCGCGCCGCCGCGGCCGCCGACTCCGCGACGCGCATGTGATCGGTGCGCATGTACGTGATGAGACCGACCGCGCCCTCAGCCGTCGAGAGCTGCACACCCTCGTACAGGTTCTGCGCGAGACGCATCGTACGCTTGGAGCCGAAACCGAGCTTCTTCGCGGCCTCCTGCTGCAGCGTGCTCGTCTTGAACGGTGCCTCGGGGTTCTTCCGGCGCTCGCGACGCTTGATGTCGGTCACGTCGAAGTGCGTCCGGCCCTTCAGGTCGCCGACGATCTTGTGCGCGGCGTCGGCGTTGGCGATCTCCGGCTTCTCGCCGTCCACATGATGCAGCTTCGCCGTGAAGCCCTGCCCCTCGTGCTCGAGCTGCGCCGCGATCGTCCAGTACTCGCGCGGAAGGAACGCGCGGATCTCACGTTCGCGCTCCACGAGCAGGCGCAGCGCCACCGTCTGCACGCGGCCGGCCGAGAGACCCTTCTTCACCGTCTTCCACAGCACCGGGCTCGCCTTGTAGCCCACGAGTCGGTCGAGCACGCGCCGCGCCTGCTGCGCGTCGACCTTGTCCTGGTCGATGTCGCGCGCCTCGCCGAGCGCCTTGGTCACCGCTTCCTTGGTGATCTCGTAGAAGAGCGCGCGCTTGATCGGCGGCGCCGACTTCCCCTTGATCTGCTCCTGCACATGCCACGCGATCGCCTCACCCTCACGATCAGGGTCGGTCGCGATGAACACGGCCTTCGCCGTCTTGGCCGCGCTCTTGAGCTCGGCGACCGTCTTCTCCTTGCCCGGGATCGTCACGTACTGCGGCTCGAACCCCGCCTCCGTGTCGATCCCGATGTTCTTCACCGGCAGGTCGCGGATGTGACCGACCGTCGCCTTCACGGCGTACGCCGACCCGAGGTACTTGCCGATCGTCTTCGCCTTGGCCGGCGACTCGACGATCACGAGCGATTTGCCGGCGGCGGAGCGCGCGGCATCCTCGTCGTGAGGGAGATCGGGCTCGGGGGCGGGCGCGCGCTTCTTCACGGACTTGGCCTTGGCCTTCGTCCCGGCGCTCTTCTTCGCCACCGCTTTCTTGGCCACCTTCTTCGCGGCTGTTTTCTTGGTCGTCGCCATAAGGGAGGCTATCCTAGTCCGCGAATTCGATCGAGGCAAGCGCTACTATAGATGATGTGACCTCGTCTGGCGTCATCATTTCAGCGCTAACCGTATACTGTGATTGCATATACAGCGTTTCCCGGCGGGCCAGAATTGCCGCCAGTTTCTGCACCGCATCGCCCCCCGCGAGCAGGGGCCGCGTTGCCGCCGCGGGCCCCATCCTGGCCATCGCGATAGCCGGAGAGACCCGAATATAGACCGCAACCGCACCTCGCCCCAGCCACTCGCGGTTCAACGCATCCTCGACCCAGCCACCGCCCGGCGCCAGCACCACCGGCGAGCCCGCAGGGGCGAGCAGCTCGGCCGTCAGACTGCGTTCGAGCGCCCGGAACGCGGGCTCACCCTGTTCGGCGAAGATCGCCCCGATGCTGCGGCCCTCGCGTCGTTCGATCTCCGCGTCGAGGTCCACGAACTCGCGTTGGAGCGCCCGCGCGACGAGTGGCCCCACGGTGCTCTTTCCTGCACCCGGCAACCCGAGCAGCACCAGATGGGCTGGACGTCCGCCGCGCGGGCCACGGACCTGCGCGGACTCGGTCGCGTCAGCCAAGGCGCTCGGCCACGCGCGCGAGGTAGCCGTCGTGGTTGCGCCGCATCTCCGCGAGCGAGTCGCCGCCGAACTTCTCCGCGAACGCGTCGGCGAGCACCAGCGCCGCCATCGCCTCCGCGATCACGCCCATCGCCGGCACCGCCGTGACGTCGCTCCGTTCGGCGGCGGCATCGGCGGGAGCACCGGTGCGC
>JAYTNC010000018.1:0-2111 GCA_043748515.1 Gemmatimonadota bacterium
GCGGCGATGCGGTGACGATAGTGCCGGGAGCGGGGAGCGTGAAGACGTAGCTCCGCTCCTCGCCGCGCAGCTCCCACCGCAGCGTGATCTCGCGGCGCAGCGGCACGTCGCACACGAGGAACGCGCCTGCCTCGTCGGTGAGCACCTCGCGCACCTGCTCGCGCTTGGTGAAGAGCGTGCGGTCGACCACCACGGGATCGTCCCACGTCATGCGCACGCGGATCCCCGAGAGCGACGCCGAGTCCTTGGGCGGGATCGTGCCGCGCACCGCACCGGTGTTCTGACGTCCGAGACGTTCGGGACAAGCCGTGCCGAACGGCGTGCGCGTGAGTGCAGCGTCCACGGCGTCGACGCGGAAGAGCGGGATCGTCTCGTGCAACACCGCGGTCACGCGTCCGCCCACCGACCGGTGCCCAGTGATGTCGATGAGCGTCATCGAAGTGCGGATCATCGTCGTCGCGCCCTCGGAGAGCCGGTAGCCGAGCAGCGGTACACGCTGGCCCCAACGGGAAACGATGCGGTCGCCGTTCGAGAGGCGCGTGAACTCGAGCCACGCACCCGCACCCGAGGCGCGCTCCTCGTCGCGCAGGTTCTGGTAGCGATACTCGATGTCACGCAGCGAGAGCGACCTCGCGTCGAAGCGATACGCCCCCTCGACATCGACGAGTCCGCGGCGTTCGCGCGCCGGACGGAACGAGAGACGCACCACCGAGTCGCCGAGCGTCGCGAGCGTGAAGCAGTGCGTGCGAGTGAACCACTCCGACGCGAACTGCGCGGGCTCGAGCGCGCGGAAGACGCGCTCACCCGAGATCTCGGCGAAGAAGCCGCTGGCCTCGAGCTCCTCGGTGGTCGTCGCGCGGTAGAGCGCGGGCAGGGGACCGCTCCCGCGGCGCACCACGGAGCGCAGCGTGTCCTCGCCGTTCTTCGCGGTGCGGTGGTCGTAGGTCGCGAAGCGTGAGACGATGTCGGTGCGGCCGATGCTCGCCTGCGCGACGATCAACGCCTTCCGTGCCTCCTCGAGCATGAGCTGCACGGCCGCACGCTGTTCCGTGCTCGCACGTCCGCAGCTCGAAGCGCCGCGTGGGAACGCCACGCGGCGCACCGGCACGTTGCCGAGCACGGCGATGACGTCCACGATCTCGTCAGCCGCGAGCCTTCGCGATTCGCCGTCCGTGGGCGCGAATCCTTCGCGGAGCAAACGCAGAGAGAGTGTGGACGCGCTGTCCACGAAGAGCGTGAACTGACCCTCGGCACCGGTCACCGCCTGCGACATCTCGCGGCCCGCCGTGTCGCGCGCGAGCACGATCACCCCGGCCGCCGGCGTCCGCCCGTCGGGCAGTACCACCGTGCCGATGAGCTTCTGTGCCGCGGCGCGCGGGGGGAACGCGAGCGTGAGCAAGGCCGCGAGCGTGGCGGAGCGGGCGGCACAGCGGAGGAAAGCGAGGAGGCGTATCACCTGCGAACCGTACGCGGCCGGTCGATATCGGCGCAAGTTTCCGCGGTCCCGGATGCCGATCACCAGGAAGGTTGGACCATGGCCATGCGCGACCCACGGATCGATGCCTACATCAAGAAGTCCCAGCCCTTCGCGCGGCCGATCCTCACGCACCTGCGCGGCGTCGTGCACACGGCCTGTCCGGACGTCGAGGAGTCGATCAAGTGGGGATTCCCGCACTTCGGCTACCGGGGCGCGATGATGTGCAGCATGGCGGCTTTCACGCATCACCTCGCTGATCAAGCAGGCCATGAAGCTGAACGAGACGGGCGTGAAACGCGTGGCTGCCAAGGCACCGGCGCCCCGTAAGCCTCTTCGTGTGCCAGCGGATCTCGCGGCCGTGCTCGCGGGGAACGGCGCGGCCGCAGTGGCGTTCAAGAAGTTCACGCCCAGCGCGCGGCGCGAGTACGTCGAGTGGATCACCGAGGCGAAGACCGCCCCGATCCGGGATCGCCGGCTCGCGACGGCGCTCGAGTGGATCGCCGACGGGAAACACCGCAACTGGAGGTACGAAAAGCGTTAACCTTCCTCCCCCCCCCGGCGCGTGACCTCCGGGGCTGTTCAGTCGCCTCTGAATGCAGGGTTCTTGCGGCCGGTTCCGATTCGGTTTTTGTTC
>JAYTNC010000019.1:0-1952 GCA_043748515.1 Gemmatimonadota bacterium
CGCGCCGTGATCTCGCCGGCGATACCACCGGTGCGCGTGTCCTCGTGCACGATGAGCACGCGATGGGTCTTGCGGGCCGTCGCGAAGATCGCCTCGTCGTCGAGCGGAGCGAGCGTGCGCAGGTCGATCACCTCGACCGAGAGCCCGTGCTCCGCCTGCAACCGCTCCGCCGCCTCCAGCGACTTGTGCAGCGCCGCGGCGTACGTGATGATCGAGAGGTCCGTCCCCTCGCGCGCGATGCGCGCCTTGCCGATCGGCACCACATGGTCGCCGGCCGGCATCACGCCCTTGATGCGGCGATACAGATACTTGTGCTCGAAGAAGAGCACGCAGTCGTCGTCGCGGATGGCGGCCTTCATGAGGCCCTTCGCATCCTCGGCGGTGGCGGGATACACGACCTTGAGGCCCGGGGTGTGAATGAAGCCCGCCTCCGGGTTCTGCGAGTGGAACGGACCGCCGCGCACGTACCCGCCGCTCGGACCGCGCACGACCATCGGGCAGCCCAGGAAGGCGCGATAGCGCGCCGTCGCGACGTAGTTGGTGAGCATGTCGTACGCGTTCGCAACGAAGTCGATGAACTGCATCTCGACCACCGGCCGCATGCCCATGTGGGCCGCGCCCGCCGCCGCGCCGACGATCGCGATCTCGCTGATCGGCGCGTCGATCACGCGCTCTTCACCGTACTTCGCCATGAGCCCGTCGGTGACCTTGAAGGCCCCGCCGAACGCACCGATGTCCTCGCCGAGCATGAAGACGTTCGGGTCGCGGGCCATCTCCTCGTCGAGCGCCTCGCGGATCGCCTCGAGATAGGTGATCTCGGCCATCAGCGGGGCCCTCCCTTCGCGGCGTCGAACGTGCCCCACCCTTCGGCACGCTCCTTCCCGAGCGTGGAGACGTCGGCGCCCTCGCGGTACCAGAGCGGCTTCTCCCGGGGCGGGTCGGCATACACGCCGATCAGCGCATCCATCGCGTCAGGGAACGGCGAGGCTTCGGCGACGTCGGTCGCGGCGTCGACCTCGCGGTGGATGCGCGCGTCGATCTCGTCGAGCGTCGACTGCGGCACCTTCTCGCGGTCGAGCAGCACGCGCACGTACCGGTCGACCGGGTCGTTGTCGGCGGCCCAGGCCTCGATCTCGCCCGGCGGCACGTACGACTGGTTGTCGTGCTCGGCGTGTCCCTTGCGGCGGAAGGTCATGAACTCGAGCAGCGACACTCCCTCACCGGCGCGCGCGCGGTCGACGGCGCGCTTGGTGCAGTCGTAGACCGCGAGCACGTCGTTGCCGTCGACCTGCTCGCCGTACACGCCGTAGCCGATCGCCTTGTCGACGAACTGCTTCGCCGCGGTCTGCTTGTGCGTCGGCGTGGAGTAGGCGTAGCCGTTGTTCTCGATGATGACGACGAGCGGCAGCTTCTGCACGGCGGCGAAGTTGATGCCCTCGTGGAAGGCGCCGGTGCTCGTCGCGCCGTCGCCGACGTAGACGAGCCCCACGCGATCCTCGCCGCGCATCTTGAACGTCATGGTCACGCCGGCCATCACCGGGACCATGTCGCCGAGGGGCGAGATCTGTCCGAGGAATCCACGCGTCTTCCCCGCCTCGCCGATGTCGCCGAAGTGGATGTTGAGCTCGCGGCCGCGCGTGGGCGAATCGCCCTTGGCCATGTACTGCTTGAGGATCTCAACCGGCGTCGCGCCCTTCACGAGCATCGAGCCCAGGTTCCGAATGAGGGGCGACAGAATGTCCTCTCGCCGGAGCGCATACGCGCTGCCCACGGAGTCCGCCTCCTGGCCGAGCGAGCGAAAAAGCCCGCCGACCACCTTCGTCTGCCGGTAGAGATTCACCAGCCGCTCCTCGAGCGAGCGGGTGAGCCGCATCCAGTAATAGAGCTCGAGGCGCTGGGCGGCAGTGAGCCGGACGTCGCTCTCCGACGAGCGGGACCCGGCCTGTGTGGCG
>JAYTNC010000020.1:0-3190 GCA_043748515.1 Gemmatimonadota bacterium
TCGATCGTCTCGAAGAGCGACGAGACGAAACGGGTGCGCGCATTGTTGAGGCTGCGCACGCCCGGGACCGCGAAGTCCGTGCCCTCGGCGGTGGTGGTCTGGTTGTCCTCGCGCTCGATCAGCCAGCGGAAGGTCGACCGGAGCGTGAAGTCGCCGAACTGCTGGAGCGCGTTGGCGCTCGCGGCGGCGTTCAGCGCGGTCGTCGTGCCGCTCGACTGGCTGATGTTGCCGATGCCGCCGAGCGGGAAGCCTTCCGTCTTGACGCCCTGATCGAGGAAGAAGTTGTTGCGGCGGTCGGAGCGGTCGTAGCTCACGTTGGCGTCGACCGTCAGCCAGCTGTACGGGGTATAGCGGCCTTCGACGGACCCCTGCGTGCGGGCGCGGTGACGGCGGCTGTCCTCGGTGGCGAGCACGTAGAGCGGGTTCTCCTCGCGGCCTTCCGGGTCGCCCTGGAACAGGTAGGGCGTGCCGTCCGGGTCCGGCGTCAGCAGGTCGACGTCGGGGGCCTGGTTGATCAGGTCGAAGAAGGTGTCGCCGTAGAGTTCGCGACGGGTGGAGATGCTGTGATAGCCGCTCACCGAGAACGAGAGCCTCTCGCTCGGCCGGTGGTCGAGGTTGATGCGCATGTCCCGCTGCGAGTAGCGGCCGCTCTGCAGCACGACGCCGTCCTCGCGCGTGTCGACCATCGAGAAGAACCAGTTGGTGCGCGAGCTGTTCTGCGAGATGTTGAACGAGTTCTTCGTGAAGTTGCCCGGATCGAAGAACCGGTCGACCTGGTCGTAGACCGGTTCGCGGTAGGTGACGTCCTGGAAGCGCTGATAGGCCGGGCGCGGCGTGCGCGCGGTGCGCGGCACGACGTTGGTGCCCGCGAGGTCGGTGTACTCGCCGTTGGCGTTGACGTTGTAGTAGTGGTTCTGCGCCCAGTTCAGCTTGCCGCCGAGTTCGTTCATGCCGAACTCCGTGCGATACTGGAACTGCGTGGCGCCCTCGATGCCGCTGCCGCCGCGCTTGGTGCGGATCTGGATCACGCCCGACTGCGCGCGCGAGCCGTAGAGCGAGGCCGCGGCCGCGCCCTTCACGACTTCGATGCTCTCGATGTCCATCGCCTCGAGGTCGGCGCTCGACGCGCCGAAGCTCTGGCTCTGGATGACGCCGTCGACGACGATGAGCGGCGAGTTGCTCTTGTTGATCGAGGTCGGTGTGCGGAGGAGGATGTTCGTGCCGCTGCCGGGCTGGCCGGAGGGGACGACGGTGACGCCGGAGATCTTGCCCTGGATCGACTCGAGCGCGTTGGTCGCCGGCACCGGCATGTTGGCCGCTTCGACGCGGCCCACCGTGAACGGCACGCGCGTGCCGCTCGTCGGATCGACGACGCCGGTGGAGACGATGGCCTCGAGGTTGAGCACCGCGGCCTTGAGCTTGATGTCGACGGTGACCGTCGCACCAGCGGCGAGCGTGACGCCGCGCACGACGATCGGCTGGAAGCCGATGCGCCGCGCGTCGATCGCGATCGTGCCCGCGGGGACGTTCACCAGCATGAAGCGGCCGGCGGCGTCGGTGACGGCGCCGATGCGGCCGCCGGTGACGGCCACCTGCACGTCGGCGAGGGTCCGGCCGGTGGCCGAGTCGGTGACGATGCCGGTGACGCGGCCGGTGGCCTGCGCGGCCACGGGCGATGCCGGCAAGAGCACTCCCAGCACGGCGAGGCCGAAGAGCGCCGCGGTGCGACGGAATGACGACATGGATCCCCCTAATGGTGGTGTAGAACCCGGGGATCGATGTTCGACCCGGCCGGTTTCCAAGAGTGCCTGTTTGGGGATATACGCACAAGGGCGCAATGCGCTGGGTGCAATGCGCTGGGATTCCGCTCGCGGTGCGCGGTCGGGCCGCGAGGAGGGAGTCCCCCGCCCGCCGACCACGCACCGAAGTCAGCCGAGCCGTCAGCCTCGCTGAGCCGCGGGCGCCGCGTGCCGCGCGAGCCGGTGCGTAAGGTTCGTGCGGACATCGGGCCACTCCGCGCGCAGGATGCTGTACATCACCGTGTCGCGGACCGAGCCGTCGCTCCGCGCCTGGTGATGCCGCAGCACCCCGTCGCGCTGCGCCCCGAGCGCCTCGATCGCCCGCTGCGAGCGCGTGTTGAACCGGTCGGTGCGAAGGCCGACCATCGCGCAGCCGAGCGCGTCGAAGGCATGGGTGAGCAGGAGCAGCTTGCAGGCGGTGTTCACGTGGCTCCGCTGCCACCGCGCCGCGTACCAGGTGTAGCCGATCTCCACGCGGTCGATGCTCGCGACGACGTCGTGGAATCGGGTCGTGCCCACGACCTCGCCACTGACGAGTTCCCGGACGGCCCACGGGAGCATCTCGCCGGCGGCTCGGCCCGCCAGGGCGGTGTCTATATACCGCCCGGTCCCGTCGGGGGTCGGCACCGAGGTGAACCAGAGCTCCCAGAGGGAGCCGTCGCCGGCCGCGGCCGCGAGGGCGGGGGCGTGGGCGGGGGTGAGTGGCTCGAGGCGGACACCGTGGCCTTCGAGCGTCACCGGGGCAATGGTGATCATGCGCGGGAATCTACCGCCGACGTGACATGGCGCACGTGACATGGCGCACGTGACATGGCGCACGTGACATGGCGCACGTGACATGGCGCACGGTGTCGAATGCCTGTTCGCAGGGTATTTTACATACACGAAGCGCAGGCCGGACGCAGGCGTCCGGCCCGCGGAGCACTCACACCGCCGCCACTCCCATGCGACTGCCGATCCGCGACTCCATCCGCCCGCTCGCGCTGCGCCGCAGCCTCGCCATCTCCCTGTTCGCCGTCTTCTCCGCCGCCTGCGACGACTCCGTGAGTCCCGCCCGTCCCGACGGCGAAGGGCTGAAGGCCGATCTCGAAGCCGTCGCCGGCGCCGTCACCACGACGACCGCGACCAGCTACGGCGTCCTCGGCGCCGCGATGAGCACCGCACTCGGCGGCGGGTCGTTGCTCACGGACGAGCAGTCCTCATCGATCGTGCTCCCGCCGCAGGTGGTGGGAAAGACCTTCGTGTACGACACGCTCTACCAGCGCTACGTGGCGAGCGCGCGCGCCGGCGCGCCACCGGCCGGCGTCCGCTTCGTCCTGTATGGCGTCGACCCGGAACTCGGCTCGGTCATCCGACCGCTCGTCGAGACCGGCTGGGCCGACTTCTCCCGA
>JAYTNC010000021.1:0-3116 GCA_043748515.1 Gemmatimonadota bacterium
GACGCGACCGAGCAGTGCATCGTCGTGCCGGACGTGAACTTCCTCAACACCTCCGATCTCGACGGGCGACTGCTGCCGCCGCCCGGCGCGCCGAACATCATCATCGCCGCGGGCGGCGCACAGTTGCGCAATGTGCTCGCGTCGAACGAACTCCAGGTCTGGCAGATGCACGTCGACTGGGGCGATCCCACGAAGACGAAGCTCACCGGCCCGGCGCGCCTCGCCGTCGCGCCGTACGAGTATCTCTGCGGCGGGCAGCTCACCAAGTGCGTGCCGCAGCCCGGCTCCGACGTGAGGCTCGACGCGCAGGGCGACAAGATCATGCCGCGCTTCGTCTACCGGCGATTCCGCACGCACGAGTCGCTCGTCGCCGTGCATTCCATCAAGAGCGCGGCCGGCGCGGGCGGCGTGCGCTGGTACGAGTTCCGCGTCGGCTACGGCCGCGAGATCACGCTGCGCCAGCAGGGTACCTTCGCCCCCGACTCGGCGTACCGCTGGATGGCGAGCCCGGCGATCGACCAGGTCGGCAACATCGGCTTCGGCTATTCATACGGCAGCGCGACCGAGTTCGCGGGCCAGCGGTTCGTGGGCCGCACCGCGCTCGCGACGCCGGGCACGCTCGACCTCGCCGAAGCGGTGCTCGTGCGCGGCGGTGCGGCGCAGACGAGCACGCTGCGATGGCAGGACTACACGCAGACGGCGATAGATCCGAGCGACGACTGCACCGTCTGGTACGTCGGCGACTATCTCAAGGCCGGCGCGACGGCGTATTCCACCCGGATCGGCGCGTTCCGGATGCCGGGGTGTCAGCGGTAGCGCGGCCGGTCAGTCGCGCAGCAGCAGGTCGAAGCGGACCTTCACCTTGTCGCGCACGTTCATCGTGCCGAGCATGAGCGACGGCGGCTTGACGCCGTACTCCTTCATGTTGAGCTCGTAGAGCCCGGTCAGGCGCAGCGCCCCGCCGGCGGCGGCGACCGCGGTGGCCGGGAACGTGACCGGCAACGACTTGCCGTGGATCGTGAGCGTGCCGCTCAGGGTGACCGTGACGTTATCGGCCGACTTCGCCAAGTCGTAGGAGCGCAGCGCGAAGGTGATCGACGGATACGTCTTCGCATCGAGCGCGTTCCGCATGTGACCGTTCATGGTGCCGTTGTCGCAGTCGAGCGACATGACCGGGACCGTGAGATTGACGCTCGCGACGGCCTTCTCGCCGGCGACGATCGCCGAAGGTGCTTCTGCCTTCGTGGTGACGACCATCGCTTCGAGCTTGCCGGCCTTGCAGCTCCAGTCCTTCACGCTCGAGCCGCCGTCGAACCAGAGCCGGCTGCCGGTCTGCAGCGTGAGCACGCCGGAGACAGCGACCGGCGCGGTGACAGGCGGAGCGACCGGCGGAGTGACCGGGGCGGGCGTGGGAGTGACCACCGGCGCTGGCGTCACGGGAGTCGGCGTGGGCGTCGGGTTCGTGTTGCTCACGGGAGTCGCGGCGGGCGTGGTGGGCTTGGTGCTCGGAGCAGCGGCCGCGGTCGAGGGCTTCGAGGCGGTCGAAGGCTTCGCGGCGGTCGCGGGGCTCTTGGTCGATGTCACCGGCGTGGTGCTCGCAGGGATGTCCGGCGCCGCGGCGACCGTGTCGCGCGGCTCGATCACCGTCGAGGCGTTCGCGCCCGGCACCGTCATGCTGGCGAGGCTCGAGTCACCGGCGGCAGCCGAGGTCTCAGGCGTGCCCGAGCCCTCGCACGCCACGAGGAGGACGGCGAGTGCGCCGAGGGCGAGCGCGGAGGAGACTGCGGATCGGCTCTTCACTTTGAATCTCTCCGTACAGAATTGGGATACACGAACGGCGGGGGGGGCATTGTTAACGGTGTCTCAGATACGAGCGCGCTGCAATCGCACAAGCGTGCTATTGACCCCTGTCATCTCTGACAGCTGTTGGACCTCGTTCGCATGGGCCACTGTTAAGTGTCGACCGCAGCTAATACACCCGTTCCGTGAACGCTTCTGCATTGTCGACGCATCCCGTGTCATGCTTCCTCATCTCGCTAGGAGACGCAAGTGCTCCATCGGCACCTCGCCGCAGCAATGCTGATCTGTCAGGTTCCGACGCTCGTCGCCGCGCAGCCGCATCTCGATCTCGTCCCGACCTGCCGCGACTGCAGGGTTCGCGTCGAGGAGGTCGTGCGACTACAGTCGCTTTGGGAGAACGGCAGCACTCCCGCAATGCCGACAGCCTTCGCGTCGCTGGGTCGCGGCGAGTGGCTTCTGGCGAACTCGAACACGAGCCTTGTCGACCGCTTCGACGCGGGCGGTCGTCATGTCGGAGCGTTCGCACGGCGCGGCGCTGGTCCCGGCGAGATCTCCCGAGCAGGGGCGCTAGTGCCATGGGCGGGCGACTCCGTGCTGATCGTGGATCACGGTCTCGGGCGGTTTCAGATCTTCGCGAGCAGCGGCGTCTATGCACGGAGCGGACCGTGGATCGGTGCGGCCCCGACACAGGTGCTCGTACGCCCGGGCGCGCGCTTCATCGCACCGATGAATCGCAACACGAATGACGCCTTTGGGATTCCGTTCCACGAGTTCGGCTCCGACGGTGCCCTTCTACGCTCGTTCGGAGTTGCACCGAATGAGAAGATTGCTTCCCGTGACCAGCTGCCACGGTACCGCGTCGGTGCGGCGACGGCTGCCGACGGATCATTCTGGTCAATCGATGCGCGCTCGCCTCGGCTGCGTCATTGGGATCGGAACGGCGCTCCTGATGCCGAATGGGTACTTCCATTTCGTGACTTTGTTCCAATCGTGACGACGCGAGAGGGCTCCCCTCCGGGCGCGGAGTTCACGGTACTGGAACAGACGGCGGATGGACTCCTCGTCGTGGCGATGGCTTTCCGCGCGCGAGACTTCCAGCGGTCCTATGGAGACGGGCGACCCGTGGACGGCGGGGCGAGCCGCGTCGTCGAGGATGTCGGGCGTTACTTCGACACACGCGTCTTCGTGCTCGATGCCCGAACTCGGACTCTCCTGACCTACGCTGACATCGATCCGATCTTGTTCGGTTCCCTGGGAGCCGGGCGATTCTGGGGGGTCGCGTCCGGCGGATACAACGGAGAGGTCGTCGTTCTGCA
>JAYTNC010000022.1:0-7645 GCA_043748515.1 Gemmatimonadota bacterium
CGCACCTCCTTCTCGATGGCGCCGCTCCGCCGCGCGCTCGAGGCCGAGGGCTACGAGGTCATGAGCTTCGGGTACTCGAGCTACTGCTGCACGATCGCCGAGATCGGCGAGGAGTTGCGCGCCGAGCTCGCCGCGACGATGGGACCCCGGCACACCCGCGTGCACTTCGTCGGGCACAGCCTGGGCAACATCGTGATCCGCTATGTGCTCACCCGCGACACGCTGCCGGAGCGTGTGGGCCGGGTCGTGATGCTCGCGCCGCCGAATCAAGGCGCGCATGCGGCGAACACCTTCACGCCGGTCGTCGGATGGCTGCTCAGGCCCGTCTCCGAGCTGCAGGCGGACAGCATGTCGACCGTGCGGCGACTGCCGCGTGTGCAGAACGTCGCGATCGGCGTGATCGCGGCGCGCGACGATCGCACAGTGAAGGTCCCGGAGACGCACCTCGCCGAAGAATCGGCGCATGTGCTGGTGGGCGGCGGGCACTCGTTCATCATGGGACGACGCGACACCAAGCTGCACGTGCTCTCGTTCCTCCGCACGGGCGCGTTCGTGACGGGCACTGCGGTGCCGACCGCGCTCACCAATGCGCGCTGACCCGTCGCCGATCCTCGTCTACGACGGCGACTGCGCCTTCTGCTCGCGCAGCGTGCAGTTCATCCTGCGGCACGACCGGTGGCGCACCGTCCGCTTCGCCGCGCGGCAGGGGGAGGCGGGGCGCGCCGTGCGCGAGCGGCATCCGGAGCTGATGCAGGTCGACTCGCTCATCTGGGTCGCGTCGCGCGACGGGCGGGAGGTGCCGCTCGTGCGCTCCGACTCCGTGCTCGCGATCGCGTCCTACCTCGGTGGCGGCTTCGGCGCGCTGGCCACGCTCGGACGGATCGTGCCGCGCCCGTTGCGCGACGCCGGGTACGCGATCATTGCGAGATTCCGGCGCCGACTCGCATTCGGCGGGGAAGCGTGCGTCGTCTTCACGCCCGACGAGCGCGCGCGGGTGCTGGCCTGAGCGGCTGACCCGACGAGCGGACCGCTCAGTTCAGCGCGTGAGCGCGTCGTAGTCGCCGGGCGTGTCGATGTCCTGCAACGCCGCCTCGGGCCAGTCGTGCAGGCTGGCCTCGTCCCGATGCGCGCGCACGACCGCCTTGCCGCATCCCTCGCCGTGCCACGAGAGCAGCTCGGGCCAGAGCGCGCGGCGGAAGAGCAGCGGCGGCGCGAGCACTTCACCGTAACGTGACACCTCGAGCGGAGCGGTGCCGCGCGCCGAGGCCTCGACGAGCGCGCGCAGCATCGCCTCGGTGACGTGCACCATGTCGGAGAGCATCACCACCGTGGCGCTGACCGCGGGCCCGAGCGCGCGCAGGCCCGCGTGGAGCGATGCGCTCGTGGGTCCGGTGGGATCGGGACTCGTCACGAACGCCACGTCGAGGTCCGCGAGCGCCTCGCGCACGCGATCGCCATCGTGCCCCAGCACCACGACCACCGGCGCGAGCCCAGCCGCGAGCGCGCGGCGGGCGGCACGATGCACCATCGGTTCACCGTCCACCGGCAGCAGCAGCTTGTTGCGCCCCATCCGCGTGGATGCGCCGGCCGCGAGGATCACTCCGGCGACGCGCCGGAGCGCGGGATCGATCGCCGCGTCGCTCACTCGCCCGCGGCGTGGATCGGTGCGCTCCGCTCTCGCAGCGAACGCGGCCGGCGGCCGCTCCGCACCGCGAGGATCTCCGCGACCACAGCGAGCGCGACCTGCTCCGCGCCGTCGGTGCCGATGTCGAGCCCCACGGGGCCGAAGATCCGGGCGTCGTCCACCGGCCCGTCGGCGCGCAGGATCCCGAGGATGCGATCGGTGCGCTGACGCGGGCCGAGCACGCCGAGGTAGCGCACCGGGCTCTGCAGCAGCGCGCGCAGGTAGTCGGTGTCGTCGGTGAAGTGATGCGTCATCACCACCGCGAAGCTCTCGGCGTCGAGCACGACGCGCTCGCCGAGGCGCGCGGCGTCGGTCTCCACGAGGCGCGTGCCGGCAGGAAAACGGTCGTGCGTGAGCAGCCCCGGACGGCGGTCGGCGACCACGACGCGGAACCCGACGGCGTCGGCGAGCCGCGCGAGATGCCGCGCGTCCTCGCCGCCGCTCACGATCAGCAGGCGCGGCGGCGGCCGGAGCACGTCGATGAAGAGTTCGCGACCGTCGCGCGTCTCGAGCCTCGACTCGCCGTTCCCGAGCCATCGTGCGGCCTCCGCGCCGCCGATCACGCGCCGCGCCGCCACGCGCTCGGGCGCGCCGCCCGCCGCGAGCGCGTACGCGACATCGGTCACGACCACGAACCGCTGCTCGGCCGCCATGAGCGCGCGCTCGGCCGCGAAGGCGAGCGCAGGATCGCCGGCGAGCGTGCCCGCGATCGGCTCGATCAATATCTCCACTTCGCCCTCACACCCGACCCCGAGATCCCAAGCGGCGATCTCGTTCGCACCGCCGCAGTACGAGCGTCGCTCGGCCCGGCCGCTCGCGATCACGCGCCGCGCGACCTCGCGCACGTCCTCCTCGAGACATCCGCCGCTCACGTTCCCCGTGATCGCGTCGTCCTCGCCGACCACGAGCTTCGCGCCCTCGTGCCGGTAGGCCGAGCCGCGCACGCGGATGACCGTGGCGAGAGCGGCGCGCTTCCCCTCGCGGGAGAGCGCGCCGATCGCCTCGAACACCTGCCGGGTCTCAAGCCACTGCTTCACGGCGTCAGCTCCAGCTGAGATCGTGACGCGTGAGCGGGAGCGACCGCACACGCTTGCCGGTCGCGGCGAAGATCGCGTTGGTGAGCGCGGGGATCACCGGCGGCAGCGCCGGCTCGCCCATGCCCGTCGGCGGGAACTCGGTCATGCGGAAGTGCACCTCGACCGGCGGCGCCTCGGTGATGCGCATCAGTTCGAAGTCGTCGAAGTTGCTCTGCACCGCCTTGCCGCCTTCGATCGTGATCTCCTGCTTGAACGCTTCGGCCAGGCCGTCGAGCACCGAGCCCTGCACCTGCTGCATCGCGCCGCTCGGGTTGATGATCTGGCTGCCGACGTCGCCGGCCACCCAGACCTTCACGACCTTCACCTCACCCGAGTTGCTCACCGTCGCCTCGACCACTTCGGCGAAGTAGCCGCGATGGCTGTAGTGCATGCCGACGCCCATGCCCGTGCCTTTGGGCAGGCGGCGCTTGCCCCAGCCCGACTTCTCGGCGACGAGCTGCAGCACGCCACGCATCCGCTCGGCGTTCACCGCGACCGGCGGAGCGCCGGCGGCGGGCGTGATCGTCGCGGACTGCGCGAGCAGGTCGAGTCGGAACTGCACCGGATCCGTTCCCGCGGCGAGCGCGAGCTCGTCGATGAACGACTGGTAGACGAATGCGATCGCGTTGCTCGTCGGCGCGCGGAGGAAGCCGGTGGGCACACCGAGCGGCATGGTCGAGACGCCGAACGTGAGATTGGGCACGAATCCGATCGGGAACTCCGTGCCGCCGATCGCCGCGGCGGGCGCGAAGCGGGTGCCTTCGCCGAAGGTGACGAAGTGATTCTCCCACGCGACGACCTTGCCCTGCGCGTCCACGCCGCCCTTGAGCTTGTGGAAACCGGCGGGCCGGTAGAAGTCGTGCTGCATGTCGTCCTCGCGCGACCAGGTGAGCTTCACCGGGACGCCGGCCTGCCGCGCGATCCACGCCGCTTCGATCATGTAATCGTTGTTGAGACGACGGCCGAAACCGCCGCCGCCGCGCACGATATGGATCGCGATGTCGGTCTCCGCGATCCCCATGGTGGTCGCGACGAGCTGACGCCCCGACTGCGGATTCTGCGTCGGCGCCCAGATCTCCATCTTGCCGTCGGCGAAGCGCGCCGTGCAGTTCTGCGGCTCGAGCGGCGCATGCGCGAGGAATGGATACTCGTAGTTGGCCTCGACCACCTTCGCGGCACCGGCGAACGCCGCGGCGACGTCGCCGTCCTTGCGCGCGACGGTCTGCGGTGCGGCGGCGAAGAGCTCGGTGGCCTTGGCCGCGAAGCCTGCGCTCGACTGCTGCGCCGTCGGATGCTCGGCCCACGTCACGCGGAGGCGACGACGCGCCGATCGTGCGTGCCACCAGGTCTCGGCGAGGATCGCGACGCCCGGCATGAGGCCAGCGAGGTTCGCGGTGCCTTCCACGACGAAAGCGTCCTTCACGCCCGGAAGCTTCTTGATCTCGTCGACGTTCGCGGTCGCGACCTTCGCACCGAACACCGGCGACTTCTCGAATACGGCATGCACCATGCCCGGCACCGAGATGTCGATGCCGAAGAGCGGCTGGCCGGTGACGATCTTCCTGTTGTCGACGCCCGCGGTGAACTTGCCGATGATCTTGAAGTCCTTCGGATCCTTGAGCTTCACCGTGTTGAGCGCGGGCGCCGTGAGCGTCGCGGCCTTCGCGGCGAGGTCGCCGTACTTGGCCATGCGGCGCGAGGCGTGATGGTGCACGACGCCGGCGGCGGTGGTGCACTCGGCCTCGGGCACACCCCAGGTCTGTGCGGCGGCGGCGACGAGCATCTGCCGGCCGGCGGCGCCGGCGCGGCGCAACGGCTCCCAGTTGGTCGGCGTCGCGGTGCTGCCGCCCGCCACCTGGCGGCCGTAAGCCGCCTCGTTCGACATCGCCTGCTCGATCCTGATGCTCTCCCACGTCACGTCGAGCTCTTCGGCGATCAGCATCGGGAGCATGGTGCGGATACCCTGACCCACCTCGGGGTTCTTCGCCATGATCGTGATCGCGCCGTCGGCGGCGATCTTGATGAACGCATTGGGCATGAACTCGCCGGCGAGGGCACCGGCGGAGCCGCCGCTCGACTCAGCGGCGCCGAGCAGGGCGGGGCCGTCGAAGTCGAGGAAGGTGCCGAGGAGGATGCCGCCTCCGGCGAGCGAGGAGACGCGGAGGAAATCGCGGCGGTCGAATCGTGTGGGCGACGCGGCGTCGTCGCGGTCGGTGTCACGGGTGTCGGTGGACATGGCGGCCCCTACTTGTTGTCGGCGGCGATCGCCGCGGCGCGGTGGATGCCGGCGCGGATGCGCAGGTAGGTCGTGCAGCGGCAGAGGTTGCCGTACATCGCCGAGTCGATGTCCTCGTCGGTCGGCTTCGGATTCTTCGCGAGGAGGTCGGCGGCCTGCATGATCTGGCCGGCCTG
The DNA here is from genome assembly GCA_043748515.1 of Gemmatimonadota bacterium. GTDB lineage: Bacteria > Gemmatimonadota > Gemmatimonadetes > Gemmatimonadales > Gemmatimonadaceae > Pseudogemmatithrix. The sequence continues at coordinate 5,173 of JAYTNC010000022.1, forward strand.
ACAGTAGCCGCACTGCGGCACGTCGAGTTCCTCCCACGCCTTCTGCAGCGGGTGCGACGCCTGCGCGTCGAGTCCTTCGATGGTGGTGACCTTGCGGCCGTTCATCGCGCTCGCCGGGATCTGGCAGCTGCGCGCGGCCTCTCCGTTCACATGCACCGTGCAGGCGCCGCAAATGGCCTGGCCGCAGCCGTACTTGGTGCCCTTGAGGTCCATGACGTCGCGCAGGACCCAGAGGAGGGGCATGTCGGCGGGGACATCGACGGTGCGCGATGCCCCGTTGACCGTGAACGTGACCTTCATGGGAACGGCTCCGGAGAGGGGTCTCTCACCAACTTCGCGCGGCGGGATGGTGGCCGCAATGCGAGTGGTGACTCTCGTGAGTACGCGCGGGGGGCGGGGAGGGTTGCCCCCGCCCGCCCCCCGACGTCGCCGGCGCGCGCGTGCTACGGGTGCGAGAGCTTGTACGTCCCGGTGGTGATCGGCGGGTTGTTCGCGAAGAAGACCATCTGCTCGCTGCTGGTGATGTTGCCGAGCGAGGGCACGACGAAGGTGAACTCGCGCGCGCGGAGGCTCGAGGTGAGACGGAAGCCGAGCCTTTCGGACGCGAAGTTGCCCTCGTCGAGGACGACGTCGGAGCGGTCGAGCGTCCCGGTGACGAGGACCCGGATCCAGTACCGCTGCTCGTAGCTCAGATCGGCGTTCACCATGAGCTGCGCGGAATCGAGCATGGTCGCCTCGAGCGCGACCCCGACGATGCGCTCGGAGATCTTCGCGGGGAGCGCGTCGCCGTCCGCGGAGTGCATGTACCACGTGCCCGGGATCAGCGGGCCGCCGGTCGTGGGCGGCGGGGTGATGATGCCGGTGTCCTCACAGGCCGCGAGGCCGACGGCGAGGATCACGGCGAACAGGACGCGGCGCGAGCGGAGAAGGGGCATGGTCGGGCGGAGTGAGGGGCGGCGCCCCGTGGCCTGCGCGGAACGGCGCCCGTGACGCCTATGAAGGTCGCCTCACGGGGGAGGATCGGCAATTCAGGGACGACCGTCCCCCCGGCATCGTCTCGCGGGTCGCCCCCGGCCGGCGCCCCCGCTTAGCTTCACGCTAGGCATGTGGTCATTACTCGTGAACTCGCTCCCCGTCTGGTGGCCCTTCGCCGCCGGCGCGTTCGTGGCCGCGATCAGCCTCATCGCCAGCGCCCACGTCGTCGTGCGCAAGCGCGACGTCCGCGCCGCGATCGGCTGGGTCGGGCTCATCTGGCTCGTGCCGTTCTTCGGCGTCGTGCTCTACCTCGCCTTCGGACTCAATCGCATCCGCATGCGCGCGACGGCGTTGCATCAGGTCCGCCGCCGGATGCCGATCCTCACGCCGGCGGCGCTCAGCATCGCCCGCATCGGGACGTCGTCGGAGGTCGCGGCCGAGCTCGCGCCGCTCGCGCGACTCGGCGAGAAGCTCTCCGGGCGACCGCTGCTGCGCGGCAACGAGATCACGATCCTCGAGAACGGGGACGAAGCCTACCCGGCGATGCTGGACGCGATCGCCGGCGCGCGACGCACCATCGCCCTGTCGAGCTACATCTTCGGTGACGACCGCGCCGGCGTGCGGTTCGTCGAGGCGCTCGCGGCGGCCGGCAAGCGTGGCGTCGAGGTGCGCGTGCTCATCGACGGATTCGGGGCGCGTTACACCTTCCCGCCGGTGCACCGGAGGCTGCGCCGAGCCGGCGTGCGGAGCGAACTCTTCCTGCCGCGCGTGCAGGAGGCGGGGCTCGCCTTCTTCAACCTGCGCAACCACCGCAAAGTGCTCACGGTCGACGGGCGCGTCGCGTTCACCGGCGGCATGAACATCCAGGCGCGCAACCTCCACGCCGACACTCCGCCGCGGATGGTGCGCGACCTGCACTTCCGCATCGAGGGTCCGCTCGTCGCGCAGCTGCAGGAGACCTTCGTCGAGGACTGGGCCTTCACCACGCGCGAGTTGCTCGACGGCGCCGGGTGGTTCCCGTCCCTCGCCGAGGTCGGGGAAACGACTGCTCGCGTGATCAGCGACGGCCCCGACGGCGACATCGAGATCCTGCGCACCGTAATCCTCGGCGCCCTCTCGACCGCGCGGGAGTCGGTGCGGATCGTGACGCCCTACTTCCTCCCGGATCCGGGGATGATCTCGGCGCTCGCCGTCGCCGCACTCCGCGGCGTGAAGGTCGACATCGTGATCCCGTCGCAGGTGAACATCCCGATCGCCGGATGGGCCGCGACCGCGCAGCTCTGGCAGGTGCTGCAACCCGGGTGCCGGGTCTTCCTCACGCCGCTGCCGTTCGACCACGCGAAGATCATGGTCGTCGATCGCAAGTGGGCGCTCTTCGGCTCGACGAACTGGGATCCGCGGAGCCTGCGGCTCAACTTCGAGCTCGACGTCGAGACCTACTGCGACGCGTTGGCGATCGAGTTGGACGGCCTCGTCGACGAGCGGATCGCCGGTGCGC
>JAYTNC010000023.1:0-3031 GCA_043748515.1 Gemmatimonadota bacterium
AGCATGCGCTTCTTCCACTCGGCGCCGTGCCCCGCGCCCGACCAGCGTCCGCGCCCACCGGAGCCGCCCTGCATGCCGTAGCCGCGCAAGAAGTCGGGATGCTGGCCGGATCGGTGCGTGTTGCGGAAGCGCGCCACGTACATGCCGTTGGGGCGGTCGCCCTCGCTCGTGAAGCCCTCGAAGCCTGGCATCTGCCCGCCGGCGCCCCAGAGCATGTGATGGTCCATGATGTACTTCCCGAGCGTGCCGCTCGCGTTCCCCATGCCCTGCGGGTGCGCTGCGCTCGTGGAGTTCATGAGGATGCGTGTCGACTCGAACGCCGACGCGCAGAGGAAGATCACCCGCGCCTCGATGACCGACTCGGCCCTGGTGCGCGCGTCGATCACGCGCACGCCGCGCGCGCGGCCGGTGCGCGGGTCGAGCACCACCTCGGCCACCACGCTCCAGGGCCGCACCGTGAGTCGCCCGGTGTTCTGCGCCGCCGGGAGCGTCGAGCCGTTGCTGGAGAAGTACGAATGCGTGATGCAGCCGCGTTCGCAGGGACCGCAGTAGTGGCAGGCGGCGCGGCCGTTGTGGTCCTGCGTCAGGATCGCCGCGCGCCCGATCGTCCAGACGCGCTCGCCGCCGAAGGCCTGCAGCACCTTCTCGCGCGTGTGCTTCTCGACGACGCTCATGTGCATCGGCGGGAGGAACTCGCCGTCGGGGAGCTGGTCGAGCCCTTCCTTCGCGCCGCTCACGCCGATGAAGCGCTCGACGTGGGAGTACCAGGGCGCGAGGTCGGCATAGCGGATGGGCCAGTCGTTGCCATGGCCATCCTTGAGGTTCGCCTCGAAGTCGAGGTCGCTCCAGCGGTAGACCTGCCGTCCCCACGTGAGCGAGCGACCTCCGACCTGTCGGCCGCGGATCCACTTGAACGGCGCGTCGGCGGGCGTGGTGTACGGGTTCTCGACGTCGTTCACGAAGAACTTCGAGCCGTACTCGTCGCAGGCGTAGCAGTCGCGCTGCACGGGCTGCTCGCGCAGGAACTTCGCGCGGTCGCCGTAGCCGCGGAACTTCATCTGATGCGGGTGCAGGTGCTCCACGTAATCCTTCGCGGGATCGATCGGGCCGCCGGCCTCGAGTACGAGTGTATGCAGGCCGCGCTCGGTCAGCTCCTTGGCGGCCCATCCGCCGCTGATGCCGGAGCCCACGACGATCGCGTCGTAGCGCCGTTGCTGTCGCTGGCCGTGGAACTCAGGCATCGTCGCCTCCACGCGTCACGACGGGTACGTCGCCGCGGTAGTGGCCGGGCACGATGTTCACCTTGAGCACCTCGCGCTGCACGCGCTCGCTCGTGAGATAGCCGTGGAGCAGGTGTCCGCGAAGTCGCCTGTATGTGCGCCGCTCCTCCAGGCCGGGTGCGCTCGTGTCCTCGAGGAATGCGAACTCCGAGTCCCGTTGCGCGGGGCTCAGGGCGGGCCAGCTGTGGCCGTGCGCCGTCACCGCATGCCGATCGATGGCCGCCAGGCCGCCGCGGAACTCGACGAGCTCGGCCTCGGTCATCCATTCCGCGACGATCACCTCGACGAACGCCACGGCGCCCACGTCGAGCGCCCCGGGAGTGTCGGTGCGCGGGATGATGCCGTCGGCGATCGCGGAGAGGAGCGCGCGCTCGTCGTCGCGCAGCGGACTCGGCGGCGCGTGGCGCGCCCGTTCGTGCACGAGGTCCTCCCAGCCGTCGCCCACGGATTCGGCGCGGGCGAGGGAAGGCAGGGCGGCGAGGCCGGCGAGTTGCAGCAGCGCGCGGCGCGAAAGGGACATCAGAGCTCCGTGGGCGATGAGCGACCGGGGCAACATCGCACCCGCGGGTCGGGAGTGGCAAGCCGAGGGCGCGAGCCGAGTTCGCCCGCATCCAGCGGGGAACACGCGGCTCGGGGCAACCTTTCCCAGTCGTGATGCGTAGGCCACCGATGTCGGTCCGATTCTCCGTAACCCACGACCCGTCCCCATGCTCGCACTCCCGCTCCTCCTCCTCGCGCTCGTCGCCGGCGACTCGATCCACAACGGCCGCGCGGGCCAGACGGCGATCCGTCCGCCCCGCGCCACCGCGGAGATCGTCGTGGACGGGTCGCTCGACGAGCCGATCTGGAAGCGCGCGGCGATCCTCACCGGCTTCTCGCAGTTCTCGCCTCAGGACGGGATCCCCGCCTCCGACTCCACGCAGGTCCTCGTCTGGTACTCGCCGACTGCGATCCACTTCGGCGTTCGGGCCTTCGAGCCGCACGGCACGGTGCGCGCGACGCTCGCCGAGCGCGACCGGATCTCGACCGACGACCAGGTGCAGTTCCTGATCGGCACGTTCAACGATGGTAGGCAGGCGGCGATGTTCGCGGTGAATCCGTTCGGCATCCAGGCCGACGGCGCGCTGGTGGAACAGGGGAATCGCAGCAGCGGCGGCCTCACGAGCGCCAGCTCGTCGGCGCGCGAGAGCGCGGACCTGTCGCAGGATTACGTCTTCCAGTCCAAGGGACGCCTGACCGGGTGGGGCTACGAGGTCGAGGTGACGATCCCGTTCAAGAGCCTCCGCTTCCAGTCGGTGGCCGACCAGACGTGGGGCTTCAACGTCGTGCGCCGCATCCAGCACTCCAATTACGAGGACTCGTGGACGCCGGCGCTGCGCGGCAACGCGAGCTTCCTCGCGCAGTCGGGCACGCTCGTGGGGCTGACCGACCTTCACCGCGGCCTCGTGCTCGACTTGACGCCTGAGCTCACCGACCGCGTGGACGGCGCGCAGGGACCGACGCAGTGGGATTACAACACCGGCAGGCCGCAGCTGGGCGCGACGGTGCGCTGGGGCATCACGAACAATCTCACGTTCAACGGCACGTTCAATCCCGACTTCTCGCAGGTCGAGGCCGACGCGGGGCAGGTGGTGTTCGATCCGCGCCGCGCAGTGTTCATCCCCGAGCGCCGCCCGTTCTTCATCGACGGCATCGAGCAGTTCCAGACGCCCAACGGCCTCGTCTACACGCGCCGCATCATCCAGCCGGAG
>JAYTNC010000024.1:0-6427 GCA_043748515.1 Gemmatimonadota bacterium
TGCCCACGCTCGAGTGCCGGCCGATGCCGATGTGCCGGCCCTGCACGACGGCGAGCAGCCCGATCTCGACGTCGTCGTCGATCCGCACCTCGCGTCCGACGACCGCGCAGCCGATCCCGAACTTCACGCGCGCGCCGATCCGGTAGCCGAGGAAGGTCCGGTAGGCGAAGCGGCGCAGCGGGCTCGGCATCCAGCCGAAGAGCAGCAGGTGCGCGATCGGCAGGCGAGTGCGCGGGACGAGCGGCGTCAGGCAGGGCTCCCAGTGAGGACGCCGAAGGATGCTCCGCCCGTGGCGCACCCCGCAACCCTGCCGGTAGATTGCCCTCACTCTCTCCCCTCCGATGATCGCGCTCCCTGATCCGACACCGCTCGAACCGCGCGAACGCCATGCGCTCGCGTGTCTCGTGGACGCCTCGGGACTGCTGATCGCCGAGGGCGAGGCGCGCGCCCGCGCGGTGCGGCTCGTGTTGACCGACGCAGAGTCCGGCGATCAGGGTCCGGAGTCAGTGCTGAGCGCCCATGAGCCCATCGCGTTGGGACGATCGGACGGAGAAGTGAGGCTGACGCGCACGTGGCTCGCGCTCACCGCGGACGTGCTCACCATGCGCAGCGATGGCGCCAGCGCTCCGCGGGACAAACACGACCGGCCGGTGAGCGCAGCGAACCGTCTCGTGCAGGCCGGCGCGGAGCGCTGGCCCGTGCTCTCGTTGCTCGCGCGCGCGCTCCGCGACGCGACCTTCGATGCCTCGGGCGCGGCCGCAGGCTCGGCCGCGAGCTCGGCCGCAGGCGCCCGGCCCTGCTACGTCGTCGACCCGTGGCCCGAAGGCAAACGCTGGGCCGCCGCACTCTCGCACGACCTCGACGTCGCGAGCGTCTGGCCGGCCTTCACCGGACTCCGCGTCGCGGAGCTCGCGGGCAAGGGTGACTTCGCCCGCGCCCTGCGGGTCCTCGGCTCCGCGGCTGGCCAGCTCTTCTCGGACCCGGTGCGCGTGGGCGTCGAAGCCGTGCTCGACGCCGAGGCGCACGCGCTGGCGCGCTCCACTTGGTTCATCATCTGCGGCACGCCGACGCTCGCCAGCTTCCGGAAGGGCGACGTCACCTACCTGCCCGAGAGCCCGCGGGTCCGCGACATCGTCGCCCGGTTGCTCGCCGAAGGGCATGAGATCGCCCTGCATGGAAGCTTCGAGACCGTGCTCGACGGCCATCGCTTCGAGGCGCAGCGCGTGCGCCTCGAAGCGCTCGCGGGGCGTCCGGTGCGCGGCGTGCGGCAGCACTTCCTGCGCCGCATCGTCGGCGAGACCGAGCGCGCCATGAGCGACGCCGGCTTCGCCTACGACTCCACGGCGGGGTTCGCCGATCGCAACGGCTTCCGCAACGGCCTCGCCGACGTCGTGCCCGTCTGGGATGAGCACACCGCCAGCCCGCTCGCGCTGCTGGAGGCGCCGTTCTGCTGGATGGACCGCGCGCAGAGCAAGTACCAAGGCATCGAGGCACCGGGCAAGTGGATCGACGATGCGCTCGAACTCGCCTCGCGCTGCGAGGCGGTGCAGGGGCTCTGGTGCGGTATCTGGCATCCGAACCTCACGCCGGCGTTGGGTTTCCCCGGCGCGCACGAGGCGTACGCGGACCTCGTGCGCGCGCTCTCGTCTCGCGGCGCCTGGCTCGCGCCGCTCGACGCGATGGTGCGCTGGCGGGTCGCGCGTCGCGCGGTGCGCGCGCTCTCCATCGACAGCGATGGCGCAGTGAACGCCGTCGCTCCTCGCGAGGTCCTTCGCCAAGCGGGCGCCAAGCTGCGTGTGCTCGACCGGACCGGCGTGGTGCGCGGCATCGTACGGTCCGCGTGAGTCGCCGTTTGCGCGTCCTCGCGCTCGCGCATGCGTTCCCGCGCACGGCGGACGATCCCGTCGGGTTGTTCGTCGCGCAGCTCGCGGTCGCGTTGCGCGCCGAAGGGATCGACACCACGGTGCTCGCGCCCAGCGCGCCCGGCCTCGCGCTGCGCGACTCGTTCGACGGGATCGATGTGCGGCGCTACCGGTACGCATCGAGCGCACACGAGACGCTCGCCTACACCGGAACCATGGGCGACCAGGTGCGCGCCAGCTGGAGCGCGCGACTCGCGTTCGCCGGTCTGCTCGGCAACGGCGTCCGCCACGCGCTCAAGCTCGCCGACGAGATCGGCGCGGATCTCGTGCATGCGCACTGGTGGGTACCAGGCGGGGTGATCGGCGCGGCAGTGAATGCGATCAGGGGACTGCCGCTCATCACGACGATGCACGGCACCGATGTCCGGATGCTCGATTCGGGTCTCGGGCGCAGGCTCTACCCGATGGTGGCCAAGCGCTCCAGCGCGATGACCGCCGTCTCTTCCTGGCTCGCCGATCGCGCGACCGCGGCGAGCGACCGGCCCGTCACGGTGGCCCCCATGCCGGTGCGCGCCGATGATTTCCCGCCGGGTGCCGCCGACCGCGCACCGCGACTTCTCTTCGTCGGCAAGCTCACCGAGCAGAAGGGCCTGCACTTCCTGCTCGACGCGATGGTGCGCTGCCGCACACAGCCGACGCTCGAGGTGGTCGGGGCGGGGCGCGTCGATGATCGCGCGCTGCGAGAGAAGGCCGCGACCCTCGGACTCGCCGACCGCATCGTCTGGTCGCCGATCCTTCCGCAGCCCGAACTCGCGAAGCGCTACCGCGAGGCGCTGGCGCTCGTGATCCCGGCGATCGAGGAGGGGCTCGGACTCACGGCGGTCGAGGCCGCGCTCTCGGAGACCCCGGTCATCGCATTCGCCTCGGGAGGGGTCGTCGACGCCGTCGTCGACGGCGAGACGGGGATCCTCGTTCCGCCGCGTGACACGGGCCTCCTCGCGGCCGCGATCGACCGGCTCGTGGGCGATCCAGCGTTGAGCACGCGACTTGGCCGGGCAGGGCGGCAGTTCGCCCTCGGACGATTCGGCGCCGGAGCGGTGGCCTCCACTTACTCGGACCTCTACCGTCGCGCCACCGAAGCGTGATCCGGACTGTAATCCAAGCCGTGCTCCCATTCCCCGCGAGAGCCTCCCGGGGCATTTTTCACGGATGCCCTCCGACACCACGACCGCTCCGGCTCCCCGCCTCGCCGCCCTCTGGGCGTCGGTGGTCTATGCCGTCTCCGCGCTGACCCTCGCCTGGCCCGCATTGCTCGGCCGCTTCCTCGTCACGGGGATCAGCGACCAGTACATCGGCGGATATCCGGTCCGATCCTTCGCGGCGCAGGTGATGCAGGACACGGGCGGCTTCGCGCTCTGGAATCCGTACCTCTTCGGCGGCATGCCGTACGTCGCCGCGATGCACGGCGACATCTTCTATCCGACGTTCCTGTTGCGCCTGATGCTGCCCGTGGACGTCGGGATGACCTGGGGGATGATCCTCCATCTCTTCCTCTGCGGCATCCTGATGTACGCCTTCCTCCGGTCGATCCGCCTGTCGTTCTGGGCGTCGCTCGTCGGCGGACTCGCGTACATGCTGAGCGGACCGATCGCCGGGCTCGTCTCGCCGGGGCATGACGGCAAGCTCTTCATCTCCGCGCTCTTCCCGTTGATGCTGCTGACGCTCAACTGGGGCGTGCGCGACGGCAAGCAGTGGTCGTGGGGCGTGCTCGCGCTCGTCTCCGGGCTCGGCGTGCTCACACCGCACCCGCAGCTCTACCAGTACATGCTGCTCGGCGCGGGTGCATACGGGCTCATGCTCGCGTTCGGCGGCGAGACCAAGCTGCCCACACCGACCGCGATCGCGCGCCTCGGCCTCGCCCTCGGCGGCGTGCTGCTCGGCTGGTTGATCGGCGCGATCCAGTTCGCCCCGGTGCTCGAGTACATCCCGTGGTCGCCGCGCGCCGGTGGCAAGGGCTGGGATCACGCGGTCAGTTATTCGATGCCGCCGGAGGAACTGATCAACGGCTACCTGCCGCAGTTCTCCGGGATCCTCGACAGCTACTGGGGCCGCAACGGCATCCATTTCCATTCTGATTACATCGGCGTCGCAGTGCTGTTCCTCGCGATCGCCGGCTACTTCTGGGGCCGCCGCGCCGAGGCGCGGTTCTGGCTCGGCTTCCTGATCGTCGCGGTGTTGTGGTCGCTCGGGGGGTTCACGCCGTTCTATCAGATCGTATACGCGATCGTGCCGGGGGCAACGTTCTTCCGAGCGCCGAGCACGTTCTTCTATCTCGCGATGTTCGCGATCTCCGTCTTCGCAGCGCGCGGCACCGAACAGCTGCTCTCGAAGGGCTTCTCGCGGCGCTACCTCTTCGGCTGGCTCGGCTTCGGCACGGTCATGCTGCTCCTCGCCGTCACCGGTGGGCTTCGCGAGATCTTCATCGGCGTCGTGCCCGAGGGACGGATGCAGGAGTTCTCCGATCCCACCGCCCGCGCCGCGATGAGCCTCGGCGCGGTCCGCTCGCTCTTCGTGGTGCTGGCGCTCGCCGGCCTCGTCGTGCTGTTGGAACGCAAGCGGATCGCGGTCACCGCCGCCGCGGCCGCGCTCTCGGCGCTGCTCGTGATCGATCTCTGGAGCGTCGAACGGCTCTACTGGAACTTCTCCGCGCCCGCCGAGGAGCTCTACGCCTCCGACCCGATCATCGAATACATCAAGGCGCAGCCGGAACCCGGGCGCACCTTCGCGCTCCTCGTGGCGACGCCGCCCTCCGGCCGTGATCCGTTCCTCGGCGGGGACGCCTACATGGTGCACGGCATCCGTCTGGTCACCGGTTACCACGGCAACCAGATCGGCCGCTACGACAAGCTCTACGGGGCCGAACGCGGCATGGCCAACATTGCCAACCCGGTCTTCTGGCAGGTCGCCAACGTGCGATGGATGGTGTACAACGACTCGATGCCGATCATCCCTGGGATCGAACGCGTGATGGGCCCGGTGCTGAACGCCGCGGGCACGCCTGTGTGGCTCTTCAAGGTCCCGGGCGACAACCCGGCCGCTTGGGTCACGCCCGCGATCATGAAGCAGCCGGACGACGTCGTCGAGGGCGCATTGAACGATCCGCGCTTTCCCGCCGCGAGCATCGCGCTCTTCGCGCCCGACGCGCCGGTCGAGGGCCAGACCCTCACGAGCGCTCCGCCGCCGTTGGCGATCAAGGCCAAGGTTCCGACGTACGATCCGGGCCACATCGTGATCGAGCTGAGCGAGCCGGCGCCGGCAGGATCCGCCCTCATGGTCTCGGAGAACTACTATCCGGGTTGGAGCGCCACCGTCGACGGCAAGCCGGCCGGCGTCCATCGCGCCGACCTCTCGCTCATGGGCGTCCCGCTGCCCGCTGGCGCCACCAAGGTCGAACTGACGTTCACCAGCGCCAGCTTCGAGCGCGGCAAGCTGATCACCCTCGTTGCGATCGGGCTCGCGCTGCTCGCGATCGGGGCAGGGGCCGTCGTCCAGCGACGGCAGGGGACTGCTCGTGGCTGAGCGTTTCCTCGTCATCACGCCGACCTACAACGAGCGGCTGAATGTTCCGACGCTCGTCGAACGAGTCCTTGCGCAGGACTCGAGGATCGAGATCCTCTTCGTCGACGACAACTCGCCAGACGGCACCGGCGATCTGATCGCCGAGCTCGTGGCGACGAACAGCAGGGTCCACCTGCTGCGTCGGCCAGGAAAGCTCGGCCTCGGCACCGCCTACCGGGACGGCTTCCACTGGGCCCTCAAGCGGGACTATGAGCTGATCTTCGAGATGGACGCCGACTTCAGCCATGACCCCTCGCACCTGCCGGAGTTCATCAAGGCCGCCGAGGGGTCCGACTTCGTGCTCGGGTCGCGCTACCTGAACGGCAAGGTGACGGTCATGAACTGGCCGATCACGCGACTGATCCTGAGCTACGGGGCCAACATCTACGCGCGCTGGGTCACGGGGATGCAGCTCTGGGACGCGACCGGCGGATTCAAGTGCTTCCACCGGCGCGTGCTCGCGGCGCTCGATCTCGACGACGTGCGGTCGAACGGCTACGCTTTCCAGATCGAGATGTCGTACCGCGCCATGCGAAAGGGCTTCAAACCGGTCGAGATCCCGATCGTGTTCGCGGACCGCACCGAAGGCGAGAGCAAGATGAGCGGCCACATCGTGCGCGAGGCGATCTTCATGGTCTGGCGGCTGCGCTGGTGGGCGATCACGGGGCGGGTATGAAGTTCTGGAAGATGTCGGGGTCGGGGAACGACTTCGTCTTCGTCGATGCCCGCGGCGACGATCTGCTCGCACGGCGTGCCGCCGATCCCGACTTCGTTCGGAGAGTCTGCACTCCGCACACGGGCGTAGGATCGGATGGAGTCGCCATCATCCAACACTCTGATGCACAGGACTTTACGCTCACGTACCTCAACCGCGATGGGAGTGTCGGCGAGCTCTGCGGGAACGCCTCGCTCTGCGCAACGAGGCTATCGGTCGAGTTGGGCATCAC
>JAYTNC010000025.1:0-1579 GCA_043748515.1 Gemmatimonadota bacterium
ATCGTGGAAGCCCCCTCGTGGGGTGAAGTGAACACCGAGGACGACCTCGTCCGCGCCAACGCCCACTGGATCAACGCCACCGGACCCGCCCGATGACGCCTGCCAACCTGCAGTCCTCCCCGAAGTACATCTTCGTCACCGGCGGCGTCGTCTCGTCGCTCGGCAAGGGCATCGCCGCCGCTTCGCTCGCGCGGCTGCTCGTCGAACGCGGTCTCCGCGTCACGATGATGAAGCTCGACCCGTACCTCAACGTCGACCCCGGCACGATGTCGCCGTTCCAGCACGGCGAGGTCTTCGTGACCGAGGACGGCGCCGAGACCGACCTCGACCTCGGGCACTACGAGCGCTTCATCGACCGGCCGCTCACGCAGGCGAACAACATCACGACCGGGCGCATCTACTCGAACGTGATCACCAAGGAACGCCGCGGCGAATACCTCGGCTCCACGGTGCAGGTGATCCCGCACATCACCGACGAGATCAAGAGCGCGGTGCGCCGCGTCGCCCTGGAGAACGATGTGGTGGTGGTCGAGGTCGGCGGAACGGTGGGCGACATCGAGTCGCTGCCGTTCCTCGAGTCGATCCGTCAATTCCGCCACGACGTCGGCCGCGAGAACACGCTCTTCGTGCACCTGACGCTCGTGCCGTACATCGCGGCGGCCGGCGAGGTGAAGACCAAGCCGACGCAGCATTCGGTGCGCGACCTCATGGAGATCGGCATCCAGCCCGACATCCTGATCTGCCGGAGCGAGCGTCCGCTCGCCGAGGACGTGAAGCGCAAGATCGCGCTCTTCTGCAACGTCGAGTTCGGCGCGGTGATCGAGGCGCGCGACGTGAAGACGATCTACCAGATCCCGCTCATCTTCCACGAGCAGGGCTTCGACGACCTCGTCTGCCGAAAGCTCGGCCTCGAGACCAAAGCGCCCGACCTGAGCGCGTGGAAGACGCTCGTCGACCGCGTGCTCTCGCCGCCGCGGAAGGTGCGGATCGCGATCGTCGGCAAGTACACCGACTACGCCGACTCGTACAAGAGCGTGCAGGAAGCGCTGATCCACGGCGGCATCGCGAACGACGTCGGCGTCGAGATCGCGTGGACGTCGAGCGACCTCTTCACCGACCGCGCGAAGGCGGCCGAGCTCGTCAAGCAGTTCGACGGCGTGCTCGTGCCGGGCGGCTTCGGCGTGCGCGGCGTGGAGGGGATGGTCGAGGCGATCCGCGCGGTCCGCGAGAGCGGCACGCCGTTCTTCGGCATCTGCCTCGGCATGCAGATCGCCATCATCGAGTTCGCGCGCAATGTGTGCGGCATCGACGACTCCAACTCGAGCGAGTTCGCGCCCGAGTGCGCCAACCCCGTGATCTCGCTGCTCGAGTCGCAGCAGAACGTGAAGGACATGGGCGGCACCATGCGCCTCGGCTCCTACGCCTGCCGGCTCAAGCCGGGCTCGAAGGCCGCGGAGATCTACGGGCAGCCCGAGATCAACGAACGCCATCGGCACCGCTACGAGGTCTCCAACCAGTATCGCGAGACCTTCCAGCAGCAGGGCATGCGCCTCTCCGGCCTCTCGCCCGACGGCTCGCT
>JAYTNC010000026.1:0-2203 GCA_043748515.1 Gemmatimonadota bacterium
GCTTCGTCACGATCGACGTGCGTGCCCCCGACGCGCAGCGGGCGCAGCGCGCGAATGCGCTCCGCGCCCGGAGTGCTTGAGGCATGACCCGCGACCTGATCGAGCAGCCGCGCGAACTCGAGGACCTCGAGGGCGTGCGCCTGGAAGGTCACGTCGACGGTAGTTCCTCGCGCGCGATGCGGTTGATCACGCTGCCGTCGATCTGGCCTTTGAAGACGGGCATGACCTTGCCCATCACGGCGCCGATGTTCTTGGCTCCGGAGGCGACGGCGGCGCGCACTGCGGCCCGGACTTCATCGTCGGAGGGGGCGGCCGGGAGCCAGACACCAAGGGCGTCGGCCTCGCGCTTCTCCGCGGCAGCGAGTTCGCTGCGTCCACCCTGCTCATACATCTCGGCGGACTCCCGCCGGCGCTTGATCGCCTTGCGGAGCACCTCGACGACGTCTTCGTCGACGAGGGCCCGCTCCAGCTCGATCGCGCGATTCTTGATGTCCGACAGCACGGTACCGAGCAGCAGGACGTTGTTCTTGTCCTGCGCCTTGCGGGCGACGTTGAGTTCGCCCTGGAACCGTGCGGCCAGCTCTGACATCAGGTGGAGCGCGTGCGACGGTTCTTGCGCTGCGCGGTGTTGAGCTTCCGCTTGCGCTTCTCGCTCGGCTTCTCGTAGTGGCGATGCTTGCGCAGGTCCGAAAGGATCCCGGCCTTCTCGCACTTCTTCTTGAAGCGCTTCAGTGCGCGCTCGAAGTTTTCGTCATCGTGAATGATGATTTCCGACAAACTGGTCTTCCCCCCTTCGTGGCGTTTGTGCGCCGGCTGGGGACTGAGTGATGTTAGCCCCCAAAGCTAGGCAGATGCGCGACTTGGGGCAAGTTTAGGATGAAGGCTGAAGGATGAAGGCTGAAAGATGCCCGCACACCCTCATCCTTCATCCTTCAGCCTTCATCCTTCATCCTAGCCCGGTGGCCACCCGTGCCCCCGCCCGCCCAGCACGTGCATATGCAGGTGCCCGACCGTCTGGCCCCCGTCGGCGCCCGTGTTGATCACGCACCGATACCCCTTCGAGGCGACCTCTTCGTACCGCGCGACCTGTTGGGCAAGCGCCGCCATGGCGCCCACCACGCGGGCGGCATCCGGCACATCTTCGAGGGAGTGGTAGTGCTCCCGGGGGATCACCAGCACGTGCACCGGCGCCTGAGGCGCGATGTCGCGGAAGGCGATGCAGTCCTCGTTCTCGGCCACCTTGGCCACGGCGAGTTCACCGCTGGCGATCCGGCAGAAGATGCAATCATCGGTCATCGATCGACTCGGTAAGGGACTCCGGCACCCACAGTGGGATCTGCGACAAGTTCGAGCATCGCGCGGGCGGCGGCGAGTCCGGCCAGTGCTGCCGTCTCGAAGCGCAGGATGTTGCGACCGAGCGTGACGGGCACGAACCCGGCCGCCTCGAAGGCCTCGAGTTCGGCCGGTTCGAATCCGCCTTCGGGGCCAACGGCCAACGACACCGCAGGAAGAGGCGCGCGATGTTCCCTCGCCGCGGCGATCAACGGCGTCAGCGCCTCGAACATCGGACGCCCGCCCTGCTGCATCACCAACCGCGCGCCCACCGGGGCCGCCGCGATCGCATGCTCGACCGTCGCATCGGGATAGAGCACGGGCAGGTACGCCCCTCGGCTCTGCTCCAGCGCCGCCGCCATGCGCGACCTGACCTTCTGGTGAAAGGTCGGCCCCTCGCCCCGCGGATTCACGTTCTTGCTGCGGCGGTACGACACCGGACGCCAGCTGGTGAGTTCGAGTTCGGTCGCCTTCTCCGCGAGCCAGAGCATGCGGTCCTTGTCCGCCACCGGGAGCAACAGGTGCACGGGAGATGCGGGCTCCACCGCCTCGGCCGACTCGACGCTGACGATCGCGTGCCGCTTGGCGAGTTGCGTGATCACTCCTTCGCCGCGCATGCCTGCCCCGTCCACCAATCCCACGCGCACGCCGGTCTCGAGCCGACGCACACGCATGTGATGCGCCGCGTCCTCGCCGAGCGTCAGCAGGCCCGGCGCTGAGAAGGGATCGTCGGTGACGAAGGTCGGGAGGCTCATCGCGACACCCGGACCGACCACCACTGATCTTCGGCGTCCTCGGCGTCGACGCGCCAACCCTCGGCCGCGATCACATCGAGCATGCGCGCCCGCTCCTCCACGAGGATCCCGCTGAG
>JAYTNC010000027.1:0-15725 GCA_043748515.1 Gemmatimonadota bacterium
CGGCGCGAGTCGTGACGCCACTTCCGCCTCCGCCCGTCGTCCGCGCGCCCACGCCGGCCGCAGCGGTCCAGGCGGTGCCGGCGGAAGCAGTCGCGATGCCGGACGCGCCGGAGCCCACCTCGGCGCCCGCGCCTGCGCCTGCGCCGGAACCCGTCGCGGAGTCATCTTCGGCTGAAGCACCGGCCGCGCCCAAGGCGGCACCCGGTCCGATGGCCGGTAGCCCGTCCTTCGACGAGTTGGCGTTCTTGAACTCGGTGGTGGGCCGCGCCTCGACGCCCATGCGGGCCGAGCCGCCCTCGCCGCGTCAGTCGTCTCGGCCCATGACCGAAGTCCGGGACGGTTCCAAGACCCCGCCGCCGCCCGCGGTCCAGGTTCCTCGCGCGACCACGGCGAAAGTGACCGAGCCGATCGAGGAGGAGGCCGGACCACTCGGCCGCCCGACGCCGCGCACCTCACAGGCGATCAAGACGCTCAAGTGCCAGGAGTGCGGGACGCTCAACTACCCGACCGAGTGGTATTGCGAGCGGTGCGGGGGAGAGCTCGCCGCGCTGTAGATCGCGCGCGGCTCGCCACGCAAAAGCAAACCGCCGCGCTCCCGAGGGAGCACGGCGGTTCGTCTTTCGGTCGGACCGGAGCTTAATTCGCCTTGGCGAGCTTGGACTTCTGACGGGCGGCGGCGTTCGGGTGGATGAGACCCTTGCGCGCTGCGCGGTCGAGAAGCTGCACGGCCTTGGCCTTGTCGGCCGGGGCCGCAGCGTCCATCTTGGCGGACTTCATGGCGGTCCGGAGCGTGGCGCGCTGCGCACGGTTGCGCGCGGTCGCCGCACGGGTCTTACGCATGTTCTTCTTCGCGGACGCGATTCTCGGCACTAGCTGATTCTCCAAAGGTGGGATCCGGGCGCGAGTTCTCCGCACTCCGTAGGTCGGGAAGGCTAGGCGTCGAGGCACCCTAAGTCAAGGGATGACCGTGCTTTGACTCCTTCGGCGCGGGGGTCTACCTTTCGCCCCGACTGCCCGTGATGGGCCTCACTCCAGCCGCGCCGCGCTTGCCTCAGATCAAAGAAGGATACACGCCCCGCACGGGCCTGGTCCAAGTGACCGCCGTCGAACCCGTGTCGACCGACGGCACCTTCGTCGTCGACATCGCCGGATTCAACGGCCCACTCGACCTCCTGCTCTCGCTCCTGCGCGACGAGCAACTCGACATCTACGACATCCCCGTCGCGCGCGTCTGCGAGCAGTTCCTCGGGCGCATGCACCAGCTCAAGCTCAATGAGGCGGCCGAGTATCTCGAGATGGCTGCCCGCTTGATCCGCATCAAGGCGCAGATGCTGCTGCCGCGGAAGGAGGGCACCGAGGGATGGGACGATCCGCGAGCCGAACTCGTGCGCCGCCTCCTCGAATACCAGCAGGTGCGCGAGGTCGTCGACGTGCTTGAGAAGCTGGGCGAGGACCGCCGCAATCGCTTCGGGCGCTCGTTCATGCAGCAGGCCGCCGCCCCGCCGCCGGCCCCGCTCGCCCTCTCGCTCACCGATCTCCTCGTCGCCGTCGATCGCGTCCTGCGCGCCTCGCGCAAGCCTGCGATCCACGAGGTCATCCCGCGCGCCCTCGACGTCGACGGTGCGATGATGATCGTGCGCGCCGTCCTCGCGCTGCGCGCTTCGGCGCGATGGCGCGACGTCGTCCGTGACGACGCCGAACCCTGGGAGGTCCTGTCGGGCCTCCTCGCCCTGCTCGAGCTCGCGAAGCGCAGCGAGCTCCACCTGACCCAACCCCGACCGTTTGCAGACGTGGAGATCCGCCGTGAACTCGCTGGCGAAGCTGCTTGAGGCCGCGCTCTTCGCGAGCCCGCGCCCCATCCCGACCGACGAGCTCGCCGCGCTCGAACCCGAGGCCTCCCCGGCCGCGGTCCAGTCGGCGATCGATGAACTCCGTGAGCACTACGACGTCGACGGCCATGCGGTCGCCCTCGTCGACGTCGGCGGCGGTTGGCAGATCCTGACGCGCCCGGAGTACACCGAGGCGATCGAGCGCGCGCAGATGGCCGTGCGCCCGACGCGACTCTCGGCCGCTGCGCTCGAGTCGCTCGCGATCATCGCCTACCGGCAGCCGATCGGGCGCGCGGAGATCGCGGAGATCCGAGGCGTCGACGTCGGCGCCGTCATCAAGTCGCTCCACGAGCGCGGCCTGATCGACGTCGTCGGGCGCGCCGAGGGGCTCGGCCGTCCGTTGCTCTACGGCACGACGTCGGCCTTCCTCGAGCAGTTCGGCCTGCGTCACCTCGAAGAACTCCCGCGCGTCGACGAACTCGCGATCGCGCTCCGGAAGGGCGGCGTCGAGGCCGCGCCCCCCGACGCGCCTGTCGTCGAGGCCGCACCGCCCGACGCACCGGTCGTCGAGGCCGCATCGCCCGACGCCCCCGACACCGACGAACCCACGGGGGCGGCGTCGGACGACGAGCCGAACCGGTCGTGAGCGAGGAGATGCGGATCCATCGCGCACTCGCGCGCGCGGGTATCGCCTCGCGACGGAAGGCGGAGGAACTCGTCGCCGCCGGACGCGTATCCATCAACGGCGAGGTCGCGCGCACCGGGCAGAGCGTCGACCCGTCGAAGGACGTGATCGCGGTCGACGGCAAGCGCGTCAACCAGGTCTCGCAGACCAAGCGCTGGTACGTCCTCAACAAGCCGGCGGGCGTCATCACCTCGAAGTCCGACCCCGAAGGCCGCAAGACCGTCTTCGATTACGTGCCGCCCGATCCCGGCCTCACCTACGTGGGCCGGCTCGACTACATGACCGAGGGAGTCCTGCTGCTCACCACCGATGGCGATGCGGCGCACAAGCTCACGCACCCGAGCACGGGAGTGGAGCGCGAGTACATCGCGACCGTGCGCGGTCCCGTGAAGATCGCCGCCGCGGAGATCCGCGCCGGCGTCGAACTCGAGGACGGGTTCGTGCAGCCGGAACGCGTCGAGGTCACGCCGTCCGAGATGACGCGCGCCTTCGACCTCACGCTCACCATCCGCGAGGGCCGCACCCGCGAGGTGCGCCGGCTCTGCGAGGCCGTCGGTCTCGAAGTGCTTCGCCTCGTGCGCACGTCGTTCGGCCCCGTGCGACTCGGCGCCCTCGCGTCGGGCGAGTCCCGCACCCTCTCCGCCAAGGAGCGCGACCTCATCCTCGCGCTCACCCACTCCGGGAACATCTGATGCCGAAGTCGAGCCTCACGCAGGACATCCTCGACCAGGTCGGTCAGCGCGTCGTCGGCCAGCAGGCGATGGTCGAGCGGCTCCTCATCGCGCTGCTCACCGGCGGCCACGTGCTCCTCGAGGGCGTCCCGGGGCTCGCGAAGACGCTCACCGTCCGCACACTGGCCGAAACGGTCCGTACCACGTTCAGCCGCATCCAGTTCACGCCCGACCTCCTGCCGGCCGACGTCGTCGGCACGCAGGTGTTCGACCAGACGACGGCGACATTCTCCGTGAAGCGCGGTCCGATCTTCGCGAACATCGTCCTCGCCGACGAGATCAATCGCGCGCCGGCGAAAGTGCAGGCCGCGCTGCTCGAGGCGATGCAGGAGAAGCAGGTCACGATCGGCGGCACGAGTTTCATCCTCGAGGAGCCCTTCCTCGTGCTCGCGACGCAGAACCCGATCGAGCAGGAAGGCACGTATCCGCTCCCCGAGGCGCAGGTAGACCGCTTCATGCTCAAGCTCCGCGTCGGCTATCCGACGCGTGACGAGGAGCGCGAGATCATGAAACGCATGGCGGGTGGCGAGAAGATCGAGGTGAAGGCCGTCGCCGGACCCGAGGAACTGATGGCGGCGCGCAAGGAGATCGCCGCGCTCTTCCTCGACCCGCGGCTCGGCGACTACATCGTCGACCTCATCCACGCGACGCGCTCGCCCAAGGACGCCGGCCTCGCCGACCTCGTGCCGCTCGTCGAATACGGCGCGAGCCCGCGCGCGACGATCGCGCTCGCGCAGGCCTCGCGCGCGCATGCCTACCTGCGCGGCCGCGAGTTCGTCTCGCCCGACGACGTGAAGGCGATGGCGGTCGACGTGTTGCGTCACCGCGTGCTGCTCAGTTACGAGGCCGAGGCGGAGAACGTGACGAGCGAGGAAGTGATCGGCCGCATCCTCTCGGCCGTTCCCGCGCCGTGACGCCCGCCGCCGCCCGGCCATCGGTCGAGCGGCGCGGATCGAGCGCGGTCCCCGCCGAGGTCCTCCGTCAGGTCAAGCGGATCGAGCTGCGCACGCGCGGCCTCGTGAACTCGCGTTTCACCGGCGAATACCATTCCGTCTTCAAGGGGATGGGGATGGAGTTCGCCGAGGTGCGCGAGTACCAGCCCGGCGACGAGGTCCGCACGATCGACTGGAACGTCAGCGCGCGCATGCGACGGCTCTTCGTCAAGCGGTTCGTCGAGGAGCGCGAGCTCACGGTGATGCTCATCGTCGACTGCTCGGGTTCGAGCCGCGGCGGCGCCGGCGAACGGGACAAGCAGGGCGTCGCCGCCGAACTCGCGGCGGTGCTCGCGCTCACCGCCACGCGCAACAACGATCGTGTGGGACTGCTGCTGCACTCCGATCGCGTCGAACACGTGGTGCCGCCGCGGAAGGGCCGTCGCCACGCGCTGCGACTCGTGCGCGATGTGCTGGCGTGGCCCTCCACGTCGCGCGGCACCGACCTGGGCGCGGCCTTCGACTACGCGGCGCGCCTGCTCTCGCACCGCAGCATCGTCTTCGTCGTCTCCGACTTCGTGAGCCCCGCGCTCGAGAAGCCGCTCACGCGCCTCTCGCAGCGGCACGACGTCGTCGCGGTCGTCATGGACGACCCCGCCGAGCGCGCGCTTCCCGATGCGGGCGTGGCGCGACTGCGCGACGCGGAGTCCGGCGAGCTGGTCGAGGTGAACACGAGCGATCCCGCCGTGCGCGCTCGCTATGCCGCGCTCGTGCGCGCCGAGCAGCAGGAGCGGCAGAGCCTGTTGCGCCGCCTCGCCGTCGACGAGGTGGTCGTGCCGCTCGAGGAAGGCTACGTGGAGCCGCTCACGCGCTTCTTCCGTCGCCGCGAGACGCGGGCGCGTCGCCGGTGATCGCGGTCGCGCTCCTCCTCGCGTTCCAGACGGCGACCGCCCCGGCCGCGGCCCTCGCGCTGGCGCCGCAGGTCACCGCGCGCATCACGCCCGACTCGGTCGGCGTCGGCGAGCCGATCACGGTCGAGTTGCGCGTGCGCGCGCCGATCGGCAGTGACGTGCGCTTCCCGGCGCTGCCCGATTCCTCCGACGTCGTCGAACCGCTCGATCCGCGGTCGATCCGAGATGCCTCCACGGCCTCGATGCTCGATCGCACGGCGGTCTACCGCATGATCGCGTGGGACACCGGGCGCCGCGTCGTGAAGTTCGCCGACATCACCGTCTCGAAGGACGGCGCCGAGCGGCGCTACAGCGTGAACCTGCCGACGCTGCGCATCCGCTCGGTGCTGCCGGCCGACACCACACGACGCCAGCCGCGCGGCGCGCGCGATCTGCTCGCGATCGCCGGTGGACTCTGGCGGCTCTGGCTCGGACTCGCGGTCGTGCTCGGCATGCTCTGGCTGCTCGCGCGCGCCTGGCGAAAGCGAACGGTGCGCCGCGACGCGCTCGGACCCGACGCAGCCGCGATCGCGAAGGACGGCTTCGCGCATGCCGCGCGGCTCGGGTTGCTCGAGGCGGGGGAGACCGGCCGCTTCGCACTCACGCACGTCGACGTGATGCGCCGCTACTTGGCGATCCGCTTCCCGGAGGCCGGTCCGTCGCGCACCGCGCGTGAACTCGCGACCGCGCTCACCGGCATCGACTTCCCCGTGCTGCCGGAACGCGTCGCCGACCTGCTGCTGCGGAGCGAGCCGATCGCCTTCGCGCGCGCGCCAGTGAACGCGGACGAGGCGCGCGTGATCGCCGACGAGGCGCGGGCGATCGTGTCCGAGATCGAGACCGCCTGGCGCGCCCGCATCGAGAGCGGCGCCCGCGCGCAACGGAGGCCGCTGTGAGCTGGCGCGCGATCGACTTCGCCGCGCCGTGGGCCTTCGCCGCGCTGCTCGGACTGCTCGTGTGGATCGCCTGGCGTCGCCGGCGCCGTCCGCCCGCGCTGTTGCATGCGCGCGCCGGACTGCTCGCGCACGGACCGCAACGCGGCCGGTGGTCGGCGCGCGTCTCGCTCGCGCTCCGCGTGCTCGCGATCCTCGGCGCGGTGACGGCGCTCGCACGGCCACGTGCCGGCGCGCGTGCCGAGACGATCCGCGCCGACGGCATCAGCATCGTGCTCGCGCTCGACGTCTCGACGTCGATGCTCGCCGAGGACTTCCAGCCCGACAACCGGCTCGTCGTCGCGAAGCAGACCATCAAGGAGTTCATCCGCGGGCGCACGCAGGATCAGGTCGCCGTCGTCGCGTTCGCCGGCGAGGCGCTCACGCAGGTGCCGCTCACGCTCGACTACCCGGTGCTGCTCGCGGCGGTCGACAACCTGCAGCCTGGCCAGCTCGAGGACGGCACCGCGATCGGCACGGGGCTCATCACGGCGACGAATCGCCTGCGCGGCGCCGCGGGGCGCTCTCGTGTGGTCGTGCTGCTGACGGATGGCGAGAACAACCGCGGCACGATCGATCCGCGCACCGCGGCGCAGGCGGCGGCCGCGCTCGGCGTGCGCGTCTACACCATCGGCGTCGGCACCGAAGGGGTCGCGCCCGTGCCAGTGGGGCGCGGCGTGTTCGGCCTCCGCTACGAGAACCGCCCGGTGCGCATCGATGAGGCCCTGCTCGAGGACATCGCGAAGCAGACCGGTGGCCGCTACTTCCGCGCGCGTGACGCACAGGCGCTCAAGCGCATCTACGAACAGATCGACGCGCTCGAGCGCGCGCCCATCCGTTCGACGCGCTACGTCCGCTTCACCGAGCTCTTCCAGTGGCCGCTCGGACTCGCGGCGTTCGCGCTCCTGCTCGAACTGCTCATGGTCTGGCGACGGGGCGCGCTCCCATGATGCGCTTCGTCGATCATCCGTGGATGCTCGCGGTCGCCCTCGTCGGCGGCCTCTTCGCGGTCTTCGCGGTCTTCGCCGGTCACCGGCGGAGGCAGGAGCGCCTCGCGCGCTTCGGTTCGCCGGAGGCCCTCGTGCGGCTCGGACCGCCCGGGCTCTCGACTGTGCCGCGCGCCCGAGCCGCGCGTCTTGGGCTCGCGTTCGTACTGCTGCTCGTCGGGCTCGCCGCGCCGCGATGGGGTGAAGGCAGCGCGATCATCGACACCGAGGGGATCGACGTCGCGCTCGCGCTCGACGTCTCGCTCTCGATGCTCGCCGAGGACGAACGGCCGAGCCGACTCGAGCGGATGAAGCAGGAGGTGCGCCGCCTCCGCGCCAGCGCGCCGGGCGACCGCGTCGCGCTGATCGCGTTCGCGGGACGCAGCTACATCCTCTCGCCGCTCACCAGTGACGACGGCGCGCTCGAGCTCTTCCTCGAGAATCTCGATCCGACGATCGTCGGGCAGGTGGGCAGCGCGATGGCGCCGCCGCTCAAGCAGGGCATCGACCTGCTCTCGGTCAGCCAAGGTGGCGCCGACCGCGCGCTGGTGATCATGAGCGACGGAGAAGCGTTCGACGACCACCCCGCGGCGCTCGCACTCGCGCGCGAGGCCAAGGCGAAGGGGATCCATCTCGTCACGGTCGGCTTCGGCACTCCCGGCGGCGCGACCATCCCGGTCCTCGAGAGCGGCGGCGTGGACGTGAAGCGTGACGCCGATGGCGGCGTCGTGATCACCAAGTACGACGACGCATTCCTCGCCGAGCTCGCGAAGGAGGCCGACGGCGACTTCATCCCGGCCGACGCCACCGACAAGGGCACGCGCGTGCGGCGTGCCCTCGCCGGTCTCGAGTCCGAGCGTCGCGAAGAGGAGCGGAAGCTCGCGCGACCGCTCCGCTTCCAGTGGTTCGTGGGCCTTGCCGTGCTGCTCCTGCTCATCGACGCGTGGCTGGCCGACGGCGGGCGTCTGCCGCGGTGGCGATCGGCGTCGTCTGCCGCGCGGCCACTCGCGCTCATGATCGCGCTCACGTTCGGGCTCACGCTCGGGCTCATGGGCACGCCGTCGCGCGCGAGTGCGCAACGCGACCCGCTGCGCGAGGCGATCCGCCTCCACGAGGCGGGACGCATCCTCCCCGCTATCCGAGCATACCGTGAGGTCGTCGCGGGCGGCGACCGGCGCCCGATCGTGCTCTACGACCTCGGCACCGCGTTGCTCACCGCCGATTCGCTCGAAGCGTCGATCGACGCACTCGAGCGCGCGAGTTTCTCGCCCGATCCCGACCTGCGCTCGCGCGCGCTCTACAACCTCGGCACCGCCTACCTCAAGCGCGGGCTGCGCACCGAGGGCGAGCAGCGCACCGCCGCGCTCCGCAACGCGCGTCGCGCGCTGCGCACGGTGCTGCTCGAGCGCCCCGGCGATCGTGACGCGCAGTGGAACTACGAGATGGCACTGCGCGCGCCGGACGGAGGCGGTGGTGGTGGTGGTTCGCCGCAACCGCCGCAGCAGCCGGGTCAGGCACCGCGCCAGCCCGAGCCGCAGTCGCAGATGTCGCGCCAGCAGGCGGAGGCATTGCTCGACGCTGCGGCGCGCGAGGAGCGCGAGACGCAGTCCCGCCGTCAGCGCGGGAGCCGTGCGCAGCGCGCGCCGGGGCAGAAGGACTGGTGAGCGCGAGACCGGTCGCCCTCGCTCGCGTCGCGCTCCTCGCGGCTTCGCTCGCGGCGTTGCTCGCGGCGTTGCTCGCGCCCGCGCGGCCTTTGCAGGCGCAGGACGGCGTCGGCTTCCGCGCCTCCCTCGCGCCCGACACGGTGTACGTGGGGCAGCAGGCGACCTACCTGCTGTCCGTGAGCCTCCCCTCGGAAGTGCGGCAGCGGCTGCGTCGCAACCCGGTCTTCATTCCGCCCGAGGCGCGCGCGATGCTCGCGTACGAACTGCCCATGGCCAAGGGTGATCCGACGCGCGAGGGGGTGGAGGTGCACGTCTTCCGGCGCGCGCTCTTCCCGCTGACGCCGGGACGCTACGAGATCGCGCCGTCGCAGCTCACGTACGCGCTGCCGCAGAGCCCGAGTTTCTTCAGCCGCGAGGAGGAGCGAACGCTGCGGTCGCAGCCGGTGCTGCTCGTCGCCATCGATCCGCCGACCAACGGTCGCCCCTCGGGCTGGCTCGGCGCCGTCGGACGCTGGACGGCGACGGCGCGCACCGACGTGCGCGACGGACGCGTCGGCGACCCGTTCGTGCTCACGCTGCGCGTCGAGGGCATCGGCAACGCGACGCTGCTGCCGCGTCCGCCGCTCGCGATCCGATGGGCCGACGTCGTCGCGGAGGACGAGCGCGTCGTGCTCGACACGACGCCGACGGCCCTCGGCGGTGCGAAGGAGTTCTCCTGGCTCGTGACGCCGCGCGAATCCGGCGCGCGCGACGTGCCGCCCTTGGAGTACCACTACTTCGAGCCCCTGGCGCGCCGCTATCGGGTCGCGCGCAGCGCTGCGATCACGATGCGCGTGCGTGCCGGCGACCTGGTCGAGGTCGGGCGCGCGCGGCGCGCGGTCGCGGCGGATTCGGTGCTGGCGCTCCGTCCGCACCTCGAGGGGGCGCGCCCGATCGCGCTCAGTCGCAGCACGCAGTGGGCGTGGCTGGCGCTGCTCGCGCCGCTGCCGTGGATCCTCACCTCGCGCCGGCGCCGGCGCGTTCGCGACGCGCGACCGCGCACGGCGGCCGAGAGGCTCGCGGACAAGACGCAGGCTGGCCCGGGCGCGCTGCGCATGCTGTTCGATTCCGCTGTGCGTGAGCGCACCGGCGTGCGGCTCGATCGCGAGACCGACACCGGCGCGCTCGCGGCGGCGCTGCGGCGCGAGGGTGTCACCGCAGAGACCGCAGCCGAAGCCGAGCGCGTGCGCGATGCGCTCGATGCGGCGGCCTACGCGCGTGGCGCCCGTGCCGGCGACCTGCGCGAACGCGTGCGCACCGTGCTGCAACGTGTCGGCGACGAGGCGCGTCGGCGCGCGTCCGTGCTGATCCTGGCGGTCCTCGTGCTCGCGGCCGGTGGCGCGCTGCTCGCGCAGCCGGCGGGCGAGGCACTCGTCGCGTTCACCTCGGGCCAGACGGCGTACGCAGGACGGGACTTCGTGCGCGCTCGTGATGCCTTCCTCGACGCGGCGCGCGCCGCGCCGCGCGATCCCGCCGCGTGGGCCAACCTCGGCACGGCCGCGTGGCAGGCCGGTGACACCGCCGGCGCCGTCCTCGGTTGGCAACGGGCACTCCGGCTCGATCCACTTGTCACGGACCTGCGGCCGCGCCTCTCGCGAGTGCGAGCGCCACAGGATCGCGGGGCCGCGAACGTCTGGCCGGTCCCGCCGCTTCCGGTCGCGGTGCTCGCCTTCGCGCTCTGGTGGGCCGGTTGGATCATCATCGCGCTTGCGGGACGACGCGGCCCGATCGGCGGGCGTTGGTTCCTGCTCACACCCTCCGTGTTGCTGATCGCGCTCGCGTCGCTCGTCGAGACGCGACTGCGCGCCGACGACCTGCTCGTCATCGCCACGGCCTCGCCCCTGCGCTCGTTGCCGGCGCTCGGAGCAGAGGCGGGCTCGGTGCCGTTGGTCGGTGAGGTGGTGAAGGTCCGCGAGCGCCGCGGCGTGTGGGTGCGCATCGAACTCGATGCCGGGCGCGCGGGGTGGTATCCCGTCGAACGCACGTATCCGCTCACGCGCGATTGACCCGATTCTCGCACGCACGGAGATTCCTGCAGTGACTCCCGCCGTCTCCACTCCCACGATCGCCGTCCTCGCGAGCGACGTCGCCGACCGCATCGCGGCGGGCGAGGTCGTCGAGCGCCCGGCGTCGGTCGTCAAGGAACTCGTCGAGAACGCTCTCGATGCGGGAGCGACCGCCGTCGACATCGACGTTCGCGAGGGCGGCCGCGCCCTCATCAGGATCAGCGACGACGGCCACGGCATGGATCGCGCGAACGCGGAGCGCGCGATCCAGCGGCACGCGACGAGCAAGATCCGCGACGCCGAGGACCTCGTGGGGGTCCTGAGCTTCGGCTTCCGCGGCGAGGCGCTTCCGGCGATCGGATCGGTCTCGCACCTGACGATCGAGACCGCGACCGAGGACGGTGCGGGCGTGACCATCGAAGTATCGGGCGGCTCCCTCGTCGCGGTGCGCGACGTGGCGCGTCAGCGCGGCACATCGGTCTCCGTGGCGTCGCTCTTCTACAACACGCCCGCCCGCCAGAAATTCCTGCGCGGCGCGCGCTCCGAGTGGCGTGCGATCTCCGAGACGCTCACCACGCTCGCGCTCGCGCGCCGGGACGTGCGCTTCACCGTCGCCCACGACGGCAAGGAACAGATGCGCCTGCCGATCGCGGATTCGCTCCGCGTCCGCGTGGCGGCGCTCTGGGGCAACGAGGTCGCCGAGCGCCTCGTCGCGGTCGACGATGTCTCCGGAACGATCCGCGTCTCCGGCCTCGTCGAACGCCCGACCGACGTCGGCACGGCTGGACGTCGCGTCTTCACCACCGTGAACGGGCGCGCGGTCCGCGACATCGGGATCGTGCGCGCCGCCGAAGCAGCATTTCGCACCACGATCTCGGCGGGACTGCGGCCGAGCGTGCTCCTCGAGGTCGAACTGCCAGGCGGCGACGTGGACGTGAACGTGCATCCGGCGAAGGCCGAGGTGCGGTTCCGCGACCGGTGGACGGTCGAACGCGCCGTCGAACGGGCCGTGCGACGCTCGCTCGGCACCGAGGACTCCGCAGCTGCGGTCGGTTATGTGCGCCATTTCCTGCCGACCGAGCCGGCCTTGGGTTCGCCGCTCGGCATCGAGTCGCTGCGTCATGCGCCGCAGGCCGAGCCGGTCCCGCTCTTCGACGGCGAGCGGGATGAGCCCTCTGCCGCCGTTTCGCTCGCCGAGGGCGAGCAGATCCTCGTGCCGCCGCTGACGCAGTTCCATCGCACCTACATCACATTCGAGCGCCCCGACGCCCTCGTGCTGATCGACCAGCACTCGGCGCATGAGCGCGTGCTCTACGAACGCTTCATGCAGGCGCTCGAGGGCGGGGAGTCGTCCTCGCAGCGTCTCCTCTTCCCACTCACGCTGCATCTCGTGCCAGCGGAGGCGGAGGCGTTCGAGGAGAATCGTGGGCTGTTCGCGCACCTCGGGTACGAGGCCGACGCATTCGGTGGGTCGAGCATCGTCGTGCACGCGGTGCCGGCGCCGCACGCGCGCTTCGACGCCGAGCGCTGCCTCCGCGATTCGCTCGCGGCGCTCACCGGCGACCGCTCGGCGAGCACCATCGCGAAGCACGAGCGGCTCGCCGCGACGGTCGCCTGCAAAGCCGCGGTCAAGTCGGGAGACCTGCTCGCGCCCGAGGAGATGCGCGCGCTCTACGTCGCGCTCGCGCGCACGACGCTGCCTGCGCACGACGTGCACGGACGCGCGACCATCCTCCAGCTCGGCTGGGATGAACTCGATCGTCGCTTCGGCCGGCGCTGAGGCGCCGTTGCGCATCATCGCGGGCCCGACGGGAGCGGGGAAGTCGACGCTCGCGCTCGCGCTGGCCGAGCGGCATGGCGCGCTCATCGTCAGCGCCGACTCGCGGCAGGTCTATCGCGGCTTCGACCTCGGCACCGCCAAGCCCACGCGCGAGGCGCGCGCGCGCGCGCGGCACGAGGGTATCGACGTCGCCGATCCACGCGAACGCTGGTCGGCGGCGCGCTGGGCCGAGGACGCCGCCGCCTGGATCGCCGACGCCCTGGCTCGACGCCAGCGAACGATCGTCGTGGGCGGTACCGGCCTCTGGCTGCGCGCGCTCGTCGAGCCGCTCGCGAACGTGCCGCCCATGGACCCCGAACGTCGTCGCGCGCTTCAGGCGACGCTTGGCTTCCTCGACACGCCGACGTTGAGGACCTGGGTCGAGCTACTCGACCCGCCTCGCGCCTCGATGGGACGCACGCAGTTGTTGCGCGCGGCCGAGGTCGCGTTGCTCACGGGCGAGCGTCTCAGCGAGCTACATGCGGCCGGCGCATCGCAGCCGCGTCGCTCCGCACGCTGGGTGATCGTCGATCCAGAGGCGGACCTGCACGCCCGTCTCTCCGCGCGGCTCGACGCGATGCTGGCGTCGGGCTGGCCCGACGAGGTCCGCGCCCTCATCGCGACCGTCCCGGCCGATGCTCCCGCATGGAACGCCTGCGGCTATCGCGAGATTCGTGATTGGGTGGAGGGGCGGCGGACCGCCGCCGAGGCGCGCGAGGCGATCCTGGTGAGTACGAGGCAGTACGCCAAACGCCAGCGCACCTGGTTCCGTAATCAACTTGCAGGCGAGCCCGACGTCCTCCGGCTCGACCCGCGCTCGACCGACGCGCTCGACCGCGCCGACCGATGGCTCTTCGACGGAGGTTCCGCGTGAAGGTCGGCATCACCTGCTATCCGACGTACGGCGGCTCCGGCGCGGTCGCGACCGAGCTCGGCATCGCGCTCGCGGCGCGCGGTCACGAGGTGCACTTCATTTCGTACGAACACCCGTTCCGGCTGCCGCATTTCCTGCCGCGGGTCTACTTCCACGAAGTCAGCATCGGCAATTACCCGCTCTTCGAGTATCCGCCGTACGATCTGGCGCTCGCCGTGCGCATGCACGACGTCGTGCTCTCGCAGGGGCTCGACCTCCTGCACGTGCACTACGCGATCCCGCACGCGACCAGCGCCTGGATCGCCAAGGAGATGCTCCGTGAGCAGGGACGCGCGCTCCCGGTCGTGACCACGCTCCACGGCACCGACATCACGATCGTCGGACAGGACCACTCGTACCAGGCGATCACCCGCTTCAGCATCGAGAAGTCCGACCGCATCACCGCGGTGTCGCAGTGGCTCAAGGACGAGACCATCAAGGCGTTCGGCTGCAGCAACAACCGCATCGAGGTCATTCCCAACTTCGTTGACCCGGTGATCTTCGATCGCGCGCGCCACGGGGAAGGGCTGCGAATGGAACTCGGCGGCGGCAAGCCCGTGCTGATGCACATCTCGAACTTCCGCCCGGTCAAGCGCGTGCGCGACGTCGTGCGCGTCTTCGCCAAGGTGCGGGAGCGCGTGCCGTGCGTCCTCGTGATGGTCGGTGACGGTCCCGAGCGCGGGGCCGCCGAGGAGGAAGCGCGCAATCTCGGCGTGACCGCGGACGTGCGCTTCCTCGGCAAGATCGACGCGGTCGCTCCGCTCCTTGCCGCCGCCGACGTCTACGTCTTCCCGTCGGAGAGCGAGAGCTTCGGCCTCAGCGCCCTCGAGGCGCTCGCCAGCGGTGTGCCGGTCGTCGCGGCGCGCGTCGGCGGTGTGCCCGACGTCGTGCGCGACGGGGTCACGGGCGCGCTGCTCCCGCTCGGCGACGTCGATGGCATGGCCGAGGCCACCGTGCGCTTCCTCGATCCGGTGCGTTGGGCCGAGGCGAGCAGGGCCGCGCAGGACGACGCGCATGTCCGGTTCGCGACCGCCGACGTCGTGGCGCGCTACGAGCGGCTCTACGCCGAAGCACTGGAGCAGGTCCGTTGACAGGTCGATAGTTTTCGGCATGAACGAACCGACCATCTTCCAGGCCTTCGTCTTGGGCGCGCTGCAGGGGCTCACCGAGTTCCTTCCCGTCTCGAGCTCGGCGCATCTCTCGCTCACGCCGTGGATCTTCGGCTGGGAGCCGGCCGGGCTCGGCTTCGATCTCTCGCTCCACGTCGGGACGCTCGTGGCGCTCGCCTGGTACTTCCGCGCCGAGTGGCGTGCCCTGTTCCTCGGGCTCGTCACGCTGCTCCGGCACCGCAAGGTCACCGACGACCCCTCGAGGCGCGCGCTGTTCATCGTCATCGCGACGATCCCTGCGGCGATCGCCGGTCTCCTCCTCGAGGACTATGCCGAGACGATCTTCCGCGCGCCGATCATCACGGCGATCGCGCTCATCGTCATGGGGGCATTGCTCTGGTTCGTCGACGCGCGCGTTGCGCGCCTGCGTGACCGCGCCTCGATGACGTGGCGCGACGCCCTGCTCATCGGCTGCGCGCAGATGCTCGCGCTCGTGCCCGGCGTCTCGCGCAGCGGCGCGACGATCACCGCCGGACGCGCCCTGGGCTTCGACCGCACCGCGGCGGCGGTGTTCAGCTTTCTCATGTCGATGCCGATCATCCTCGCGGCCGCGATCCTCAAGGTGCCCGATGCGGTGCGCCAGAACGGCTTCTCGCTCCCGATGCTCGTCGGCGTGACCACCGCCGCGGTCTCGAGCTGGCTCGCGATCTCGGTGCTGCTGCGCTACGTGTCGAATCGCGGCTACGGGATCTTCGCGATCTATCGCTTCGCGCTCGGCGCGGTGATCCTCGGATTGATCGCGACCCGGGGCGGCTGGTGAGCTGGAACGGGATCGACGGCGCGGTGATCGCCACGCGGCTCGGACTGCCGCGCGTCGTCGCGCTCGAGCGCGTGGCGAGCACGATGGACGCCGCGCATGCCCTCGCTGCCGACGGCGCGGCCTCGGGAACGCTCGTGATCGCGGAGGAGCAGACGACCGGGCGGGGACGCGCCGGTCGCGTCTGGACCTCGCGCTCGGGCGACGGACTCTGGATGACGCTCATCGAGCGCCCGCGCGGCGCGGATGGACTCGACGTTCTTTCGCTGCGCGTGGGACTGCACCTCGCGCCGGTGCTCGAGCGCTGGACGGA
>JAYTNC010000028.1:0-4175 GCA_043748515.1 Gemmatimonadota bacterium
CCCCAGATAGCGGCCACGCTCGGCGATGTCGAGCAGCATCTTCCGCACGTAGGTGTCGGGGCCGTCCGCCGGCGCGTACTTGTTCAGCTCGTCCACGAAGACCACCACCTGGTCCACGCCGAGCTGCCGCTTCTCGAGATGCTCGCGCAGTTGCGAGACCACGCGCGCGAAGACGAGATCCTGCGCGTCCTCCTCGAGATTCGCGACGTCCACCACGTAGACCGCGCGGTCCTCGAACTGCTTGAACGGAAGGTCGCTCACCATCCCGTCGTCGGTGACGAGTCCCTTGCAGCGGGTCGAGATGTTGGAAAGCCGGTTCCGCACCTTCCGGATGGTCGCGACGTGATGCGTGCGCCACACCTCGTGGTTCTTCGCCTCGAGGCCGCGCAGCAGCTCGCGGAACCACTGCTCGAGATCCGAGAACGACCGCACCTCGTGCGCCCGCTCGAGCGACGGGTCGCTGAACGTCTGGTCGACCACCCGCTCCTTGATGAAGTCGATCAACGCGTCGGCCTTCGCGTCGATGTCGTCCTTGTTGAGCAGCACCTCGGCGTACTGCAGCGTCTCCTTCAGGCCCCACGTCAGCGGCTGCACGTTCTCCTGCAGCGCGTCGTTGCTGCGGAGCGTCGCAAGCTGACCGCCCTTCGCCGACCAGGGCGCGAAGTAGCGCACGTTCTGGAACGGCACGGCCGGCACGCCGAGCGTGCGGTAGATCGCGAGGTCCTCGTCGGAGAGCGCGCTCGCCGGCTGGTCGAGGAAACAGAGATCGGGGCCCTTCACGTTGAAGCAGACTGCCGCGACCTTCCCCTTGGCCGGCGGAAAGTGCGCGAAGATGCTCGAGAGCAGCCACTCGACCGCGCTCGTCTTGGTCGCAAGACCCGAGACGCCGGAGATGCTCAGGTGCGCCGCCTCCGGACCGAGCAGGAAGTCGGCGTCGAGATGGATCGCCGCCTCGGTGCCGCCGGCGCGGTAGAGCCCCACCGGGATCCCGCGTCGCTGATCGCCCGTCGCGTACGTGTCCATGCGGAGCGCGACCTGCACGTCGGCCTCGGTCGCCAGGTGCACGGTGCCCATCGGCACGGGCTGCAACGGTTCCTCGGGCACATGGCGCAGCACGGCCGCCGTGTAGAGCCGGATCTCCGTGCGCTCCGTGGGCGCGAGCGCGCTCGCCCCCGGCTGACCGTCGGCGCCGAGCACGTCGTGCAGCGGCGTCTGGAGATCGGTGTAGCCGAATCCTTCGGTGACGACGCCGTAGATGCGCGGCAGCACGCCACTCACCGCGCGCGTGGTCTCCACGCGCACGATCGTCCCGATCCCGACCGGCGCGTCGAGCGCGGTCCAGAAGTGGAACTCGTGCGGCGTGTTGGGACGCCGTTCGGTCGCGACGACGCGCCCGATGATCGCCGTGCTCACGTCTTCGTTCACGTCGTCGCTCACGTATTCGCTCGACTCTTCGCTCACGCGGTGCTCATCTGAGGATGGCGGTAAGGTACTGCTCGCACTCGCGGATGCCGTACACCATCACGTCCCAGCGCTGGTCGGGCAGCGCAACGGGCGCGCGCTCCGCGAGCAGCCAGCGCGAGACGAGGTCGGCGCGCGCGGTGATGTCGTCGGTGAGCGCGGTCTCCACGCGCACCAGCCCGAAGAGCGGCGACCGCCCCGCGGGATCGCGCAGCCGGAGATACCACGACGCGACCGCGTGCCGCCGCGGCGACGACACGGTCATCGCCGTCGTGCGCTCGCCCGCGCGCAGTCCGAGCAGCAGCGGCAGCGCGGTCTCGTCGGCGTAGAGCGTCCGGTGCGACTTCACCACGCCGATCACGTCGGCGCTCTTCGCCGCAGCGGCACTCCCGCTCGTGCCGCCGTCCACCAGCAGCGGCCCCGATCCGCGCGCCACCCACTCCGCGACGAGCGCGAGCTCGGCCGCTTCGCGCGCCCGCTGCACCGCCGTGAGCGCCTTCGCCACCAGTTCCTGCGGATGACGCGCGCCTGGCGGCGAATCGGGCGGCGCATCGGGCGGCGCGTCGGGCGGCGCCTCGGGATCGTCCGCCGCGACGCTGCCATCGACGAGCAGCGTGTCCACCACCGGGACCTGCCGCAGGAGCGACTCGAGCAGCGCGGCGCCCAGCAGCGCGTGCGGGGCATAGATCGCCTGCGCGATCCGCGGCGCGCTCCACGTGCGCATCCGGCGTTCGCTCCGCTCGCGGATCGCGGCCGCGACCGCCCCATGCACCAGCGGCACGCCTCCGGCGTGCGCGAGGACCTGCGAGCGCTGGATGCCGTCGAGGAAAGCTCGGAACCCGACCACCGGATCGCCCGCCACCGGGCGGACCCGGATGCTGCTGCCCTCGAGGGGGGTCGCCCGCTCCAGCCGGGGCGGCTGGTCCCCTCGGGGCTGCACCTCGAGGGGCGCCCCCTGAGCGCCGGCTCCGACCCCACTGTCACGAAGGGCGCGGAGGGCCTCGCGGATGCTTGCCGCCCCCTCTGCCGGGCCATAGTTTGGCCCTATGCGCCGACCAGTCATCATCGCGAGCATCCTAGCCCTGCTGACGGCGTGCGACAAGCCGCAGCAGCCCGTCCCCGACGTGCCCGCCGCGCCGCTCACCGCGGTCTCCGCCACGTCGAGCATCTTCTTCCAGGTCTACGGCGCGCGCGAAGAACCTCGCATCGCGCCGTTCGCGATCGTGGAGAACGGGCGCCTCGCGCCGATCTCGCTCGATGCCGCCGGATGGAGCGCCGTCGATTCGATCTTCTTCACGGCCGGCGCTAAGTTGCCCGTCTACCGCGACGGCCTCGCGATCGGCGAGGTCGAGGTCGTGCGCGGCATGTGGACCGAACAGGGCGCGCTCTACACGCTGCCGGGTTGCTCCGCCCTGATCCCGCAGGCACAGGGCCGGCTCCTCATGAGCACCCGCGCCGAGGCGAGCATCGAGTTCCTCTCCTCCACGACGCCGCTCACGCAGAAGACCGACACGCGGCCCCTCCCGCGTGACGCCGAGGCGCAGGCGCGCACCATCGCCAACGCGGTCGCCGCCTCCTCGCAGGTCGGTCCGGAGGAGCTGGGCAGCCTCGAGTTCATCGGACGCTGGCTGCGCACCGGTGCGGGCGCGGAAGGCCGCACGTTGCTCGCGACCTACGTCGATCCCCAAGCGGGTGATGCCGGCCCCGGGGCCGGGCACACGGTGAGCCTGCTCGCGCTGGCCGAGGAGTCGGCGGGCTCGCTCACGACGAGCTTTCAGTACGTCGCACAGGGCGAGGCGCGCGGCGTCGAGTTCCGCCGCCTGATGAACCACGCGGACCTCGACGGCGACGGCGTCGACGAGATCGTCCTCGAGGCCTGGCGCTACGCCGGCACACCCGACCTGATCGTGCTCAAGTACGCCGACGGGAAGTGGAGCGAGAGCTTCCGCGTGAGCGAGAGCTGGTGCCTCGACCGGAAGCTGCCGAAGGACTGATCAGTCGACGCCCATGTCCCACGCCTGTTCGAGATCGGCCTTGGAGTAGGCGCGGAACGCGGTGAGGGTCGTCGTCTTCACGATCCCCGGCACGGTCGGGAAGTGCTCGGTCACGATCTTCGCGATGTCCTCGTACTCCTTGACCTTCACGATCACGACGAGATCCCACTCCCCGGACACCGAGTAGACGTCCGTCACGCCCTCGATCCCCGCGAGGGCGGCGGCGCACTTGGGGATGAGACGCGGCTCGGCGTTGACGAGGACGATGGTCGTGATCATGTGGCGGTGGGGAACGGGGGGACGTTGAGGAACCAGAGTCCGGCGATTCGTGAGCGCGCATCGACCTCGATCAACAGGTCGCGCGCCACGCGATGCGCCCGGCTCGAACGCTGCGGACCGATGCGGAAGTGTATCGTCCGCTCCGCCTTGTCGGCTACGGCCCGGATCGGAGTGTCGACCTCGAGCGCTTCGAGGCCGGCCTCGGTGCCGCTCGACGGCACTCTCAGCCGGGCCGCCCCGATCGGCTCGGGCGGCGTCAGTGGCTCGAGCGTCTTCACGTCGGGCCACACGGCGACCTCGATCGCCGCCAAGCGCCCCGCGCTCAACTCGAGCGTCAGCCAGGCGCCGTCGGCGCCCTCGATGTCCATCGAGCCCGTAAGCCCCTCGCTGACACCGGAGGGACGCAGCGCCGCGCACAGGATGTCGGTGTCGGCGTCCCAC
>JAYTNC010000029.1:0-2329 GCA_043748515.1 Gemmatimonadota bacterium
AGCACCAAGAAGGCCGACGGCTCGCGCCTGCGGATCGACGACCCCGAACTCGACCCCATCTGGCAGGCCGCGGCGCGCCTCAAGCTCGCGGTGTTCATCCACACCGCCGATCCGCAGGAGTTCTGGCAGCCGATCGACAACAACAACGAACGGTGGCTCGAGCTCGCGCTCTTTCCCGGACGCCGCTACCCGGCCGATCAGTACCCGAGCTTCGAACAGCTCATGACCGAGCGCGACAACCTCGTGCGCCGCAACAAGGGCACCACCTTCGTGACGGCGCACATGGGCTGGCACGCGAACGACCTGCCGCGCCTCGCGAAGATGATGGACGAGATGCCCAACCTGCTCACCGAGGTGGGGGCCGTTCTATATGATATCGGCCGCCAGCCGCGCGCCGCGCGCGACTTCTTCGTGAAGTACCAGGACCGCATCCTGTTCGGGAAGGACTCGTTCCAGCCCGACGAGTACCCGTACTACTGGCGCGTCTTCGAGACGCGCGACGACTACTTCGACTACTACCGCGACTATCACGCGTCGTGGAAGCTCTATGGGATCGACCTGCCGGACGCGGTGCTGAAGAAGGTCTACTTCGGCAACGCGCTGCGGATCACGCCGGGGATCCCGCGGGCGGGTTTCCCGCAGTGATCTCGGGCGCGCTCAACGCGCCAGCACCGCGTTGACGAAGGCGGGCTCCCCCGTGACGTCGCGGACCACGTGCGGGGCGAGCCAGGCCGGCAACGTCACCTCGGTCTCCTCCGTCGGCAGTTCCACTTCCGCGAGCACCAGCGCGCGATCGGTGAACTCGTCGATCGCCCAGATGCGCTCACCGTCGGGCACGAGGTGTCGGCGCTTGAACACGCGCCGCCCCTCGGTGAGCGGCCAGAGCGCCGCGAAGAGCGCCGCGCCGCATGCCTCCTCCACCTCGAGGCGCGCGAGTCCGCTCCCGCTCTTCACCGTGCGCAGGTGCTGCACCTTGCGGCCGGTCCGCACGCGCCGCACGCGCTCGATCAACCGCTTCCCCGGCAGGTAGCCTTGCTCGATCCGTTGCACCGTCCCCGCAGGCATCTCCGCGGGCAGCCGGTGCAACAGGTACTTCCGCTCGATCTCGACGCCGGTCGCCCCCTGCGCGGCGAGCGTGTCGGCCACCGCGCGCAGGTCGCCGAAGAG
Source organism: Gemmatimonadota bacterium (assembly GCA_043748515.1). GTDB lineage: Bacteria > Gemmatimonadota > Gemmatimonadetes > Gemmatimonadales > Gemmatimonadaceae > Pseudogemmatithrix. The sequence continues at coordinate 1,168 of JAYTNC010000029.1, forward strand.
CGCGGGCGCGCCCTGCAGCCAGTCGGCCTCGAGCGTCGCGTGGCGATCGGCCGCGCGCTGCTCGATCCGCATCGCGATCGCGCGCGATCCGTCGCGCAGCGCCGCACGGCGCGCGAACGGCGCGGCGTCGCGCACGAGACCGCTCCACACCAACGCATCGTGATGGTCGCCGAGCAGGTCCTGCAGCGCTTCGAGTCGGATGAGACAGACGTCGGCGCCCGCGACCTCCGACGCGACCTGCTCGAGTTGGTAGCGCAGTCGCTTGCCGGCGATCCGCGCCCGGTGGATCGCCGCGCCAGACTCCGGGCCCTGCACCGCCGCCAGTCGCCGCTCCAGCGCCGACGTCCCCGACCGGACGAGCGCGGCCATCATGAGGCCGAACGACACGCGCGCCGCGCCATGGTGGACGTCGTGCGGCACCCGGTACCGCGGCAACCGCTCGTCAAGCAGCGCCATCGCGCGATCGAGGTCGCGCTCCAGTTCCTGAGTGAGCGCCCGCACGTCGCGGCGCCGTTGCCGGGCGATCCGCGCCAGGAGCCAGTCCGCGGCGGCGCGGTGCCGCGTGGCGAGGGTGGAGCGCTCCTCGCGCAGCCAATCCGCGAAGACCTCGTCGTCACGACTCGGATTGGTCGCCTGCGCGAGGCGACGGAGCCAGCGCTGCGCGCGCGCAGGAGCAAGGGCGTCCGGCAGCAGCTCGCCCACGGCGAGCCAACTGCGCAGTCGCCGCACCGACACGCGGAAGTCGTGCAGCGCATCGGCATCCGCAGGGTCCGCGAGCCTCGACTGCGTCGCGCGCACGCGAGACTGCAGCGCGAGCGCGATCAGGCGCGCGGCGCGCTGGGCGTCCTCCATGAGGATCGGTTCGGGCGGCGGAGTGCGTTGCGGCACGCTTCGAATCTACCCCCTCCATATGGTCGCCCCTCGTGGGGGCCGCTGGCGCGAGCGCGAGAGATGTACGACTTTCCCTGACGCTCCGCGACCCCCGAGGCCCCCCGATGTCCCTCGATCTCCGCTACGTCCTCCGCAGCCTGGCGCGAGCGCCCGGCTTCGCCTTCGCCGTCATCCTCACGCTCGGACTCGGCATCGGCGCCAACACCGCCATCTTCAGCGCGGTGCGCGGCGTGCTGCTCCGCCCCCTCCCGCACCACGAGGGCGAGCGCCT
>JAYTNC010000030.1:0-4375 GCA_043748515.1 Gemmatimonadota bacterium
GGGATGCGGCTCACGAGCAATCTCGTGTCGGTCACGCCGCAGGTGGCCGAGGGCGAGAAGGGGCGTCGCGAGGCCGGTGGCGGCGGTGGTGCCGACGGCGCGGAGATCCTGCGCTCGCGATTCAAGACGACGGCGTTCTACCTCGGCGACGTGATCACCGACTCCGCGGGCAATGCGGAGACGCGCGCGAAGTTGCCGGACAATCTCACGACCTTCCGTCTGATGGCGGTCGCGATCACGGAGGGGGACCGCTACGGCAGCGGCGAGTTGCCGATGCTCGTCACGCGACCCGTGGTCGCGCGGCCGGCGTTGCCGCGCTTCGTGCGGCCGGGCGACACGCTGCAGGCCGGCACGGTGATCAACCGTCGCGACGGCCTGGCCGCGCAGGCGACGGTCAAAACGCAGGCGACCGGTGTTCGACTGCTCGGTGCCGCGGAGCGCACGGTGCCGCTCGCCGCGGGCCGCGGCGGAGAAGCGCGGTTCCGCTACGTCGGACTGCCGGGTGACAGCGCGGCCTTCCGGTTCGACGTGCGCTCCGGCCGTGAGGCCGATGCGGTGCGCGTGGCCGTGCCAGTCAAGCCCGACTTCTTCGCGCGCAGTCATGTGATCTCGGGAACACTGCGCGACACGGCGACGATCGAGTTCGCGTTGCCGGCGGGGATCGATCCGGCGCGGTCGCGGATCACGATTACCATGGGCAGCACGCCGATGGCGATCGTGCGCGGCATCCGCGGGGCGCTCAAGGTCTACGAGTATGAATGCACGGAACAGATCTCGAGTCGCGTGACTCCATTGCTCGCGCTGTTGCGGGCCGAGGGTGCGCTCACGCCGGCGGAGCGCGTGACGGCGCGCGCCGAGGTGGTGCGCGGCATCGGGGTGCTGCTCGCGCGACAACGCGCCGACGGAGGCATCGGGTACTGGGGCTCGGGCGACTGGACGACGCCCTGGCTCACGGCCTACGCCGCGGGCGTGATCGCCGAAGCACGTGAACTCGGCATTGCGGTCGACTCGGCGCCGCTGGCGCGCGTGACCGAATACCTGCGCGTGTCGCTCCGCCAGATCCCGACGGAGAAGGGACCCCTCTCTTCGTGGTACGACCGCGGGGCGACGCGGCTCGCCGATCAGGTCGCGGCCGCCGAGATCCTGAGCCGGCTCGGCGCGGCCGACCGGCCGATGGAGAACGAACTGCTGCGCAACGCGCCGCTGATGCTCCGTGAGGATCGCATCCGCCTGGCGGAGATGTTCGCGCGGCGCGGCGCGACCGCGGACGCGCGTCGGTTGCTCACGCCGATCTGGGCGCAGGTGCGCACCGATGGCCGTCAGGCCGCGCTGCCGGCCGACACCACACGCTGGTACTTCCACTCCGACACGCGCGAGACCGCGCGCCTGCTCACCGCGACGCTCGCGACCGATGCCGGCCATGTTCTCGTGGGCCCGTTGGTCGAACGGCTCGCGGTGTTGCGGCCGGGGCCGTATGGATCGAACACACAGGACCTCGCCTTCGCGGTGCGGGCGATCGCGATGTACGACGCGCGCGTGCGCGCCGAGGCACCGCGGCCGGTGGTCGTGCGTAGCGGCACGCGGCAGGTGCTTCGCACCGTGACCGCGCGCGGCGACACGACGCTCGCGGTGGCGCCGCTGCTCGGGCCGGTCCGCGACGAGACGCGCACGCTGCGGCTCTCGCTCCGCGCCGAGGGCACTGCGGCGCTGCCGAGCTTCTATCACGTCACGGTCAACGAGGTGCCGCTGCGTCCGACCGAGCGGCCCGCCGACGCGGGGATCCGCGTGGAGCGCTGGTACGAGCGCTACGGCGACGCACGGCCGGTGACGAGCGTCGTCGAGGGTGAGCTCGTGCGCGTGCGGTTGCGCATCACGGTCCCGGTGGAGCGGCGGTTCGTCGTGGTCGACGATGCGCTGCCGGCGGGGCTCGAGGCGGTCGATCTCAGCTTGCGCACGTCGACCGTGGTCGGTGGCGCGGCAGCGCCGGCGCCGCGGGATGGCGGGATCGATGAAGCGACGGAGGAGGGCGAGGAATCCGGCATCGGCTACGGCAGCTACGAAGGCGGATGGTGGTCGCCCTGGGACTTCCGCGAGATCCGCGACGACCGCGTGGTCTGGTCGGCGTCGTGGCTCTGGAAGGGGACGTGGGACATCAGCTACATCGCCCGCGCGACGACGCCGGGCACGTTCGTGCGGCCACCGGCGCGCGCGGTCGAGATGTATGACCCGGGAGTGAATGGACGCAGCGAGGGCGGCCGGTTCACGGTGACACCCAAAGCGCCGTGACGCAGAACGACCGTTCCTTCGCGCTCGGATCGCGCGCCGTGCGTGGCGTGTTGCGTGGCGTGTCGCGTGACGTGCTACGAGGCGTGTTGCGTCGCGCCGCGCGTACTGCGAAGCTCGCAGCCGTGTCGGCCGCCGGCGCCGCGGCGCTCGGCGCGCTCGCGCTCGCCGGCTGGGTGCTCTGGCCGTTGCCGGACCGTCTGCTCGACCCGCCCGCCGAGCCCGGCGTGCGGATCCTCGACCGCAACGGCGTGCTGTTGCGGTCGACGCGCGCCGAGGACGGCACGCGCGGCCGCTGGGTCCCGCTTGCGGAGATCGATCCCGACCTGATCGTCGCGTTCATCGCCGTGGAGGATCGGCGCTTCTGGGACCATCACGGCGTCGATCTCCGCGCGGTGGGCCGGGCGGCGCGCGATAACTGGCGGGCCGAGCGCGTGGTGTCGGGTGCGTCGACGATCACCATGCAGCTCGCGCGCCTCCTCGACCGCGGCGAGCGCGGGTGGCGCAGCAAGTTCAGCGAGACGGCGTGGGCGCTGCGGCTCGAGCGGCACGTGCCCAAGCAGGTGATCCTCGAGCAGTATCTCAACCGCGTGCACCTCGGTCAGAACACCGCAGGGGTCGCGGCCGCGGCGGCGCATTATATGGGCGCGGCGGCGAACGAGTTGAGCGTGGGCGAGGCGGCACTGCTCGCGGGCCTGGCACATGCGCCGTCGCGCGACAACCCGATCACCGCGCCGCGCCGCGCGGTCGCGCGGCGGCGTGCCGCGCTCGCGCGGATGGTCCGCGTGGGCGCGGTGCCTGAGGAGACCGCCGCGCGCGCGAACGAGGAGCCGGCGCTCACGCGTCGCGCGCGCGAGCCGTTCCTCGCGCCGCACTTCACGACGCGCGTGTTGCAGGAGGTGGGGGCGGCGGCGGAGGCGCGCGGTGAGCAGCTGTCCGAGGTGACCGCGGGCGTGCGGCGCGATCTCGTGCTCACGACCACGATCGACGCCGGCCTCCAGGCCGAACTCGAAGCCGAGGCGCGGCAGGCGGTCACGCTGCTCGCCGATCGCGGCGTGAAGCAGGCCGCGATCGTCGTGCTCGACAACGCGAGCGGCGGCGTGCTGGCGTGGGTGGGGTCGCCCGATTTCTGGGCGCCGGCCGCGGGCCAGACCGACATGGTCACGTCGGCGCGTCAACCGGGTTCGGCGCTCAAGCCGTTCCTGTATGCACTCGCGTTCGATCGCGGCGTCACTGCGGCCACGGTGCTCGCCGACGTGCCGACGTCGTTCAACACCGTGAGCGGAACGTACCAGCCTCGGAACTACGACCGCCGGTTCCGCGGCCCGGTGCGCGCGCGTGAGGCGCTGGCGAGTTCGTACAACGTGCCGGCGGTGCTGCTCGCGCAGCGCTTGGGCACGGGCGCGCTCCTGCACACGCTGCACCTCGCCGGCTTCGGCTCGCTCAGGCGCACGTCGGAGCACTATGGACTCGGCCTCGCGCTCGGCAACGGCGACGTGACGCTCATGGAGATCGCGAACGGCTACCGCGTGCTCGCGAACGGTGGCGTGTATCGCGGCTGGCATTGGCGCGACGGCGAGACCAGCGCGCCCGGCGACGGACGCCGCGTGGTCTCGCGTGCCGCGGCGACGCTCGTGCTCGACGTCCTCGCCGATCCTGCGGCGCGCGTGCCTGGCTTCGGCGTCGCGACACCGTTCGACTTCCCGTTCCCCGCGGCGGTGAAGACGGGCACGAGCCGTCATTTCACCGACAACTGGGCCGTCGCGGTCACAGGGAACTTCACCGTGGCCGTCTGGGCCGGCGACGTGCGCGGCCGTCCGATGGAAGGTGTGAGCGGCGTGACGGGCGCGGGTCCGCTGTTGCACCGCGCGGTCGTGATGACCGCCGCCCGATATGCTCCGGGTGACTTGCCCTCGCCGGAGGCGGCATCGCTGACGCCGGCGCAGATCTGCCGCGTCTCGGGGATGCTCGCGACGCGCGAATGTCCGGGCGTCCGCGAGTGGTTCGTCGCGAGGACCGCGCCGGTGCAGCGAGACGACTGGGTGCGTGGCGGACGCGTGCGGCTCCCCGAGGCGTACGCGTCGTGGGTCGC